>JBJSXI010000043.1:0-23547 GCA_046086305.1 Ilumatobacteraceae bacterium | reverse complement strand
CGTGCGGCCAGGCCATCGTGTAGTGCTTGGCGTAGGCCTCGAGGGTGCGCGTGCGCACCCAGTCGGTGTCGAGGTGGGGTCGGCCGAAGCGGCGGATGTCGACGACCCACAGGTCGTAGGGCGGTGCGCCGTCGTGGACCCATTCGGCGAGGGCCTGGCCCGCGCCGCCGCCTGCGGCGATGCCGAATGCGTTGAACCCTGCGCCGAGGAACCCATTGCGCAGTTCGGGTGCATCACCGAGGATGAAGTTGACGTCGGGGGTGAAGCTCTCCGGGCCGTTGATGAGCTGGCGGATGCCGACGCCGGCGAGTGCCGGCACCCTGCCGACGGCGAGCGACATCGTCGGTGCGAAGTGATCCCAGTCGGGATCGAGCAGGCGGAACTCGAACGGGCGCGGGATGCCGTTCACCGCCCACGGCACGGGGTTGGGTTCGTAGCCGCCCATCACCAGACCGCCGATCTCCTCCTTGTAGTAGGTGAGCCGGTCGGGGTCGCGCAGTGTCGGCAGGTCGCGGGGTACCGGGGGATCGAAGGGTTCGGTGATGAGGTACTGGTGCTCGACCGACACGAGTGGCACGTTCACCCCGATCGACGCGGCGAGTTCGCGGGTCCACTGACCGGCGCACAGCACGACCTTCTCGCACTCGATCCGGCCGGCCGACGTGACGACGGCAGTCACCCGTCCGTCGACGACCTCGATCGAGTGAACCTCGGTGTCCTCGCAGATCGTCACACCGCGCTGGCGGGCTCCCTTGGCGAGCGCCATGGTGATGTCGCTCGGGCTCGCTTGCCCGTCGGTCGGCAGGAAGGCCGCGCCGACGAGATCGTCGATCTCCATGAGCGGCCACAGGTCGCGCGCCTCGCGTGGTGACAGCAGGTACATCTCGAGCCCGAAGCTCTTCGCTGTCGTCGCCTGCCGGCGCACCTCGGTCCAGCGCTCGGCGTTGCACGCCAGACGGAGTCCGCCGTTCATCCGCCAGCCGGTGGCCTGTCCGGTCTCGGCCTCGAGGGTGCGGTACAGCTCGACCGAGTTGCCGAGCAACTGGGTGATGTTGGCGCTCGTGCGCAGCTGGCCGACGAGCCCTGCGGCATGGAAGGTCGAGCCGGAGGTGAGGCGGTGCTTCTCGACGAGCACGGTGTCGGTCCAGCCGAGGGCGGCGAGGTGGTAGGCGGTCGAACAGCCGACGATGCCACCCCCGATGACGACGGCCCGGGCGGAGGTGGGGAGATCGGTCACCGCCGGATTGTCGCGCGTCATACACTCCCCACAGCGCACGACCGTGGGGGCTGCCAGTGGATTCGTTGATCTCCGTCCGCAACCTGTGGAAGGTCTACGGCCCGCGTGCCGATCGTCTGGTGGGTTCACCCGAGGCCGATCTACCGCGGGGTGAGCTCGAGGCTCGCACCGGGAACGTCGTGGCGATGCGCGACGTGAACCTCGACGTCGCCCCCGGCGAGGTGTTCGTCGTGATGGGGTTGTCGGGCAGTGGCAAGAGCACCTTGATCCGCTGCATCACCCGGCTCATCGAGCCCACGGCCGGCACCGTGCGTATCGGCGATGTCGACGTCACGGCCGCATCGCCCGCGCAACTGCTCGACATCCGACGTCACCGGGTGTCGATGGTGTTCCAGCACTTCGGGCTGCTCCCACACCGCACGCTGGCCGACAATGTGGCGTTCGGCCTCGAGCTTCGTGGCGTCGACCGACACGAGCGCCGCGAACGTGCCGCACGCACCCTCGAGCTCGTCGGCCTCCCCGGGATGGACGACTATCGCCCGCACCAGTTGAGCGGCGGTCAGCAGCAGCGTGTCGGCCTCGCCCGGGCGCTCGCCACAGGCCCCGAGATCATGCTTTTCGACGAGCCGTTCTCGGCGCTCGATCCGCTCATCCGGCGCGAGATGCAAGACGAGATCGTCCGCCTGCGCAAGGACGTGCGTACGACGATGATGTTCATCACCCACGACCTGTCCGAGGCGCTGCGGCTCGGTGATCGGATCGCGATCATGCGCGACGGACGCTTCGTGCAGGTGGGCACCCCGGCCGAGGTCGTTCTCGAGCCGGCCGACGAGTACGTCGCCAACTTCGTGCGCGACGTCCCGCGCTCGCACGTGGTGCCGATCGACGCCGTGATGGATCCCCTCTGCGACGGACCGTTCGCCGGCGAGATCGACGCGGCCGCGAAGGTCCGCGATGCGGTGCGACTCGTGTCGGACAGCGACCAGCCGATCCGGGTGATGCGCGACGGACGTCCCGTCGGCCAGATCGGCCGGGGCAGGGTGCTGTCCGTGATCGCCGGCGGCGAGTCCTGATGACGTCCCTCGCCGGACGTCGCACGGTGGTGCATGTCGGCTTCGTGGTGCTCGCGGTGATCGCCGCATTCGCCGCCGCCGAGGTGCCGGCGTGGCTCGACCTCGATATCCAGCGCTGGGCGCAGGACCGCTACACGTGGACGGTGTTCAACCGCGACACCTCGGTGATCTTCTCGTGGTTCCTCGACCCGGTGAGCGACACGCTGACGTGGTCGGTCGAGTCGGCCGAGGCCGTGCTCGGCGCGCTGCGCTGGCCGGGCGTGGTGGTCGTCACGGCAGCGATCGGATGGCGCACCGGTGGTGTGCGCGCGGCGATCACGGGTGGCATCGCGATGTTCGCGGTGGGTCTGGTCGCCGACTGGGAGCATGCGATGCGCACGCTGGCAATCATGCTCGTCGCCGTCGCGATCGCACTGCTGCTCGGAGTTCCGCTCGGCATCCTCACCGCACGGTCTGATCGGTTCGAGCGCGTCATGCGGGTCGTCCTCGACACGGCGCAGGTGATGCCGGCGTTCGTCTACTTCAGCCCGCTGCAGGTCGCCTTCGGCATCAAGTACCCACCAGCCGTGATGGCCACGGTCGTGTACGCCCTGCCGCCTGCGGTACGTCTCACCAACCTCGGTATCCGGAGTGTGCCGACCGTGGTCGACGAGGTCGGCCGTTCGTTCGGTGCGACGTCGTGGCAGCAACTGCTGAAGGTGCAGTTACCGCTCGCACGACGGACCATCCTGCTCGGGCTGAACCAAGTGATCATGATGGCGTTCGCCATCGTGGTTCTCGCGTCGCTGCTCGGTACCGGCGATCTCGGCCAGGACGTGCTCGCGGCCCTGCAGAAGAGTGAGGTCGGCGCGGCATTCTCGGCCGGGCTCGGGGTCGTGCTCCTCGCCGTGGCGCTCGACCGGGTCACCACCGCCGAACGCGGCGCGACGTCGCTCCCGTCGCGATGGTGGGCCGTGGCAGGCGGCGCGACCGTGCTCGCAGTCGCCGTTGGTCAGGCGGTTGCCGGCAAGCAGTTCCCCTCTGCGCTGACGATCGACGTCGCCGGACCGGTCGACCGCGCCGTGGGCTGGGTGCAGGACAACCTGCGCAGTGGGGTGCCGATCGTGGGCGGGACCCAGGCGGTGAGCGACGCGCTCACCACGGGGGTGCTCGATCCGCTGCGCGATCTGCTGCAGTGGCTGCCGTGGCTGGTCGTGGTCGTCGCCTTCGCGTACCTCGGATGGCTGAGCCGCGGGTGGCGACTCGCCGTCACCGTCGTGGTCTGTCTCGTCGGCATCGGGGTGATGGGCAGTATCCCGGGGGGTGCGGGTCGCACCCCCCTGTGGGATCTGGCGATGGACACCCTCAGTCAGGTGATCGTGGCGATCGTGCTCGCCGTGCTGATCGCGCTGCCGCTCGGTGTGCTCGCGGGACGGTCGGACCGGGTCGAGCGGGCCCTGCGACCGTTCCTCGACATCGCCCAGGTGCTCCCGCAGTTCGTCTACCTCATCCCGGTCGTGTTCCTGTTCTCGATCGGCCGGGCGGCGGGTGTGGTGGCCTGCGTCATCTACGCCGTGCCGCCCTGTATCCGGTTGACGAGCCTCGGGATGCGCGAGGTGGCGGCTGCCCCGCGTGAGGCGGCGATCAGTTTCGGCGCGACCGGGCGCCAGGAGCTCCGCCTCGTCCAGTTGCCACTTGCCCGGCGGGCGATCCTGCTCGGGATCAACCAGACCCTGATGATGGTCTTGGCGACGGTCATCATCGCCGCCCTCGTGGGGGCGGGTGCCCTCGGGCTCGTCGCCTACGAGGCAACGGCCAAGCCCAACCTCAAACTTGGTCAGGGTGTGGCCGGCGGTGTGAGTATCGTGTTGCTCGCCGTCATGCTCGATCGCATCACGCAGGCATGGGGCCGAACATCCGATCAAGGGGGACATCGATGAGTTTCTTCTCACGTGCGGTGCGTGTAGCCGCTGCCGGAGCCGTACTGGCCACGACGGCCGTGGCGTGTGGGGGTGGCGATGGCGACAGTGGGCCGATCACCCTCGCCGTGAACCCGTGGACGGGGTCGGCGGTGAACGCCTATGTCGCCAAGGCGATCCTCGAGGAGGAGCTCGGGGTGACCGTCACCATCATCGACATCGACGAGAACGCCACGTGTGTGGGTCTCGACGATGGCAGCATCGATGCCGTGCTCGAGGTGTGGCCGTCTGGCCACGCCGCCGACTACGAGACCTACATCGACGGCAAGAAGTCGGTCGTCGATCTCGGCCTGCTCGGCCCCGATGCGAAGATCGGCTGGTACGTGCCGAAGTTCGTCGTCGACCAGAACCCCGCCCTGGCGACCTGGGAGGGGTTCAAGGATCCGGCCCTCGCCTCGCTGTTCGCCACCGCAGAGTCCGGCGACCTCGGCCAGTTCACGATGGGTGACCCGAGCTATGTCACCTACGACGAGCAGATCATCGCCAACCTCGGTCTGCCCCTGAAGTACGTGGTCGCCGGTTCCGAGGCGGCGCTGCTGACCGCCATCGATCAGGCCATTGCCGAGAACAAGCCGCTGCTCATGCAGTTCTGGAAGCCCCACTGGAAGCAGCTCGAGGTCGAGTTGGTCGAGGTGCAGTTGCCCGACGTGTCCGATGCCTGCCTGGCCGCTGCGGCCTCCGGTGACGGCACCTACGCCTGCGACTACCCGGTCGACAAGCTCTACAAGGCGGCCAGCGCCAAGCTCGAGGCCAAGAACGACAAGGTGTTCTCGTTCCTGAAGGCCTTCACCCTCAGCACCGAGCAGCAGAGCGAGATCGCCGGCTACGTCGACCGCGATGGCATGACTGCCGCCGACGCCGCCAAGAAGTGGGTCGAGGCGAACCGGGCGGTCTGGGAGTCCTGGATTTCCTGAGCCATGACAACTGAATCGCGCCGAGTCGGCTACGTCGGACTCGGCAATCTCGGAGTACACCTCGCCGCGAGTCTCGTTCGTCGCGGCCACCATGTCACGGTCACCGACCTGCACCGCCCGCTGGCTGATCCCTTGATCGCCAGCGGTGCGGCGTGGGCCGACTCCGCGGCCGAGGTCGCGGCCGTCTCCGACGTCGTGTTCACGTGTCTGCCGTCGCCGGCGGCCGTGAACGCCGTCGTCACCGGCGAGCACGGACTGCTCGCCGGGTTCGCGGCCGGGGGTGTGTGGATCGACAACAGCACGACCGATCGCCAGGAGACCCTGCGCCTTGCCGCGCTGTGCGCCGCCAAGGGTGTGCAGATGCTCGAGGCACCGGTCACCGGCGGGGTGCACAAGGCGGCGGCCGGTGAGATCACCGTGCTCGTCGGCGGCGATGCCGAGGTGCATCGGGCGAATGCCGATCTGCTCGGCGCCATCGGCGATCCGGTGCTCTACATGGGCGAACTCGGCAACGCCGCAGTGATCAAGGTGATCACCAACATGCTCGCCTTCATCCACCTCGTCGCCGCCGGAGAGGCGCTCATGCTGGCCAAGCGTGGGGGACTCGATCTCGCAGCGTCGTTCGAGGCGATCCTCAACTCGTCGGGCAACAGCTTCGTGCACGAGACCGAGAGTCAGGTCATCTTGAACGGCAGCTACAACATCGGCTTCACGATGGACCTGGCGTGCAAGGACCTGGGCTTTGCCACCCAGTTCGGCCGCGAGTTCGGGGTGCCGCTCGAGCTCGCCGGGCTCACCGAGCAGACGTTCATCCGGGCCCGTCAGCAGTACGGCGGGGGTGCGTGGTCGTCGCAGGTGGTCAAGTTGCTCGAGGATGCGCTCGGCACCGACCTACGCGCCGCGGGCTTCCCCGAGACGCTCCAGTAAAGGCGCGGTCAGCGGACCTCGGCGCGGTAGTACGGCGTGTGCTCGGGAGCGAGCGGGGTGTTGCCGAGGATCAGGTCGGCAGCCTTCTCGGCCATCATCATCACCGGGGCGTAGATGTTGCCGTTGGTGATGTATCGCATCGCCGAGGCATCGACGACGCGGACCCCCTCGAGTCCGTGCACCTTCATCGTCCGTGGGTCGACGACGCTGTCGTCGTCGGTGCCCATCCGGCAGGTGCAACTGGGGTGGAGCGCCGTCTCGCCGTCGCGCCGCACCCAGTCGAGGATCTGCTCGTCGGTGGCGACCTCGGGCCCGGGTGAGATCTCGCCACCGTCGAACGGTGCGAGGGCGGGTTGGGACAGGATCGAGCGCGCCGTGCGGATCGCCTCGACCCACTCGCGCCGGTCCTGATCGGTGCTCAGGTAGTTGAACCGGATCGCCGGCTTGTGGTGCGGGTCGGCCGACGTGATGCGCACTGATCCGCGTGCGTCGCTGTACATCGGGCCGATGTGCACCTGATAGCCGTGCCCCCCGGCCGGGGCCGTGCCGTCGTAGCGCACGGCGATCGGGAGGAAGTGGAACATCAGGTTCGGGTATCGCTCGCTCGGGTTGCTGCGTGCGAACCCACCGGACTCGAAATGGTTGCTCGCTCCCGGGCCGCGCCGGACGAGCCATTGCATGCCGATGAACGGACGCCGCCACAACTGCAGGTTCGGCTGCAGCGACACTGGCTTGGTGCAGGCGTGCTGCACGTACACCTCGAGGTGATCCTGGAGGTGCTCGCCGACGGCGGGCAGATGGTGCACCGTCGGGATGCCGAGCGGTCCGAGCAGGCCGGCATCGCCGACGCCGCTCAACTGGAGCAACTGGGGGCTGTTGAAGGCGCCGCCGCACAGGACGACCTCGCCGGCGAGTGCGGTGCGGACCCGGCCGCGTACCTCGTACTGGACCCCGGTGGCGCAGGTGCCCTCGAAGGTCACACGGTGGACGAGGGCACGGGTGCGCACGGTGAGGTTGGGGCGGCGCATCACCGGGTGCAGATAGGCGCGTGCGGCACTGAGGCGTCGCCCGCGGTGCACATTGCGATCGAAGCGACCGAACCCCTCCTGCTGGTAGCCGTTGACATCGGCCGTGCGGGGATAGCCCGCTTCGGTGCATGCCGTCAGGAACGCGTCGATGAGGGGATTGTCCGAGGGGCCGCGCTCGAGGACAAGTGGTCCATCGGCGCCGCGCCACTCGTCGCCGCCGGCAAGGCAGGTCTCCATGCGCTTGAAGTACGGGAGGCAGTGGGCGTAGCTCCACGTCTCCATCCCCGGATCGGCGGCCCACCGCTCGTAGTCGAGGGGATTGCCGCGCTGGAAGATCATGCCGTTGATGCTGCTGCTGCCCCCGAGCACCTTGCCGCGGGCGTGGTAGACGCGCCGCCCGTTCATGAACGGCTCGGGTTCGCTCTCGTACTTCCAGTCGTAGAACCGGCTGCCGATCGGGAACATCAACGCGGCCGGCATGTGGATGAACACGTCCCACCGGTAGTCGGGCCGTCCGGCTTCGAGCACGAGGACCCGGTTCGCCGGGTCGGCGCTCAGACGGTTGGCGAGCGCGGATCCGGCGGATCCACCCCCGACGATGACGTAGTCGTACTGCTCGGTGCTCATGTCGTCCTCATCCGATGGTGATCCTGGTGGCAGTGTCGCGCACCAGTGCGCCGATGGTCGATGCATCACGCTCGCCCGGGAACCGGGTGGCCGGCCCGTAGACGTGGATCGCGGCGACCACCCGCCCGGTGGCGGAACGTACCGGGGCGGCGATCGAGTTGAGATCCGCGGCGTACTCCTCGGAGGCCACCGCGTAGCCGTGCGTGCGCACGTCGGCGAGTCGGCGCCGCAGGGCCTCGGGCTTGACGAGCGTGTGGCTGGTGAACGCCTCGAGCGGACCGGCGAGGATCCGCGCGGCGAGGTCGTCGTCGGCGGCGAGGACGACATGGCCCGATGGCACGGCGTGCATGGGGATGCGGTGGCCCGTCCAGTCACGGACCTGCAACTCGGTATCCGGCGTGACCTGGTCGAGGTAGAGCATCTCGGTACCGTCGGGGATCGACAGGCCGGTGGCTTCGCCGGTCAGGCGTTCGAGTTCGAGCAGGTGCGGTCGGGCGACGGCCACGAGTGAGCGACCGGGTTGTGCCGCAGCGGCGAGTCGGCCGAGGGTCGGACCGAGGCGGTAGTCGCCGCCGACGGCGATCTGTTCGACGGCATCGAGACCCTCGAGGGTCGACAGCAGACGTGACACGGTGCTCTTGGGCAGCCTGACGCGCTCGGCGATCTCGGTGACCCCGGCCGGCCCCGACGCGAGTGCATCGAGGACCGCGAAGGCCCGGTCGATCGACTGCACCGAGCTCACGGGCCGGCGGCGTTCTCGAGGGTGGTGAGCAGATCGGTCGGGACGCGCACCCCGTCTCGCTGCGCGCTGATGCGGGCATCGAGTCGACGTGTGCCGGGAAGTCGGGCCCCTGCTTCGGCGGCGAGGGCGGTGAACTCGGAGTCGAGACGATCGAGCACGGCGTCGTGGTGGACGATGCCCGGGTCGAGGGCGATGACGATCTGTCCGACGTCGGGTGGGCCCCCTTCGGGTCCGACGAGGTTGGACGCCTCGTGCGAGAAGTGCGGGCCGGCCAGACCGCCGGCGAGTACCTCGACGAGCAGGGCCCAGGCCGAGCCCTTGTGGCCGCCTGCGGGAGACATCGCTCCACCGAGGGCGCGCTGGGGATCGGTGGTCGGTTCACCGTCGGCGTCGATGGCCCAGCCGAGCGGGATGCTCGTGCCGGCCCGGGCCGCAGCATCGACGGTGACCCACGCCACGGCCGAGGCGGACAGATCCGCCACGACCGGGCTGCCGTGACGCCGCGGTGCAGCCCACGCCATCGGGTTGGTGCCGAAGAACGCACGACGGCCGCCATAGGGAGCGAGGAGCGCCGAGGTGTTGGCGAACATCATCGCCACGAGCCCGGCGTCGGCGAGTCGTTCGACGAACCACCCGACGACCCCGGCCGAATACGAGTGGACGAGGGCCATCGTCGCGATGCCACCGGCGCGCGCTGCCTCGACGAGTGGTGCCTCACCGGCGAGGAAGGCCGGATGGCAGAACCCGTTGCCGGCGTCGACGACCACGGTCGCCGGTCGGGGCGTCGTGACGACGGGAACCGCCGTGCCGACGACCTTGCCGATCCGGACGTGTTCGAGATAGGCGGGCAGGTAGGCGAGTCCGACCGTGCGGATGCCGTCGGCCTCGGCGTCGCGGATGCTGCGCGCGGTGGGTGTCGCCTGCAGTTCGGAGGCCCCGGCGCGTCGCAGGAGGCGGTGGGCGAGGGCCTCGACCTCCTCGAGCGACAGCACGACGTCGGTCACGTCGGGAACGCCCCCTGCATGCGCGCTGCGTCGAGCGTGTTCTCGAGCAGCGACGCGATCGTCATCGGTCCGGTACCGCGCGGCATCGGGGTGATCGCACCTGCGACCGCCTGCACGGCGTCGAAGTCGACGTCACCGACGATGCCCGCCTCGGTGCGCGACACGCCGACGTCGACGACCGCGGCGCCGGGCTTCACGTGCTCGGCAGTGATCATGCGGGCCTGCCCCGCGCAGGCGACGATGATGTCCGATTGCCGACAGACATCGATCATGTCGGCGCTCGAGGTGCGTGAGTGCGCGAGGGTCACGGTGGCGTCGACTCCCTTGCGGGCGAGGAGGAGCACCTGGGGAAGACCGGTCAGTGTGGAGCGGCCGATCACGGTCGCCCGTGCACCCCGGGTGGGGACCCCGTAGCGCTCGAGCAGACGCATCACACCGAGCGGTGTGCAGCCGACGTGACCCGGGAGTCCGCGTACGAGCCGTCCCATCGACCGCTCCGTCAGGCCGTCGACGTCCTTCTCCGGAGGGATCAGCGCGAGGACGGGCTCGGGGTCGAGTCCGTCGGGCAGCGGGAGTTGGCAGAGGATCCCGTGGACCGTCGGATCGGCTGCGAGCGCCGCAACGGCATCCTCGACCTGGGCCTGGGTCGCCGACTGGGGCAACTCGACGTGCCGTGACGTCATCCCTGCGTCGCCGGCAAGTTTGCGCTTGCTCGCGACGTACAGGTGGCTCGGCTTGTCGTCGCCGACGAGCACGGTCGCGAGACACACCGGCGGCGAGCCGGCGGCATCGATCCGTGCCCGCAGCGCAGCGATGATCTCGCCGCGCAGCCGGATGCCGTCCATCAGGATGGCGCCGCCCGGGGTCCGCTCGAACTCGCCGAGCGGTGTGATCGTCACGAGAGGCCCACGATCTGACCGGCATCGTCGACGTCGATGATGCTCGCCGCAGGTGCCGAACCGAGACCCGGCATCGTGGTCATGTCGCCGCAGATCGGATAGACGAATCCGGCACCGACGCTCGCGCGGACCTCGCGCACGTTGAGCGTGTGACCGGTGGGTGCACCCTTCAGGGTCGGGTCACCGCTGATCGACAGGTGGGTCTTGGCGATGCAGACGGGAAGGTTGCCGAAGCCGTTCTTCTCGTACCGCTCGAGCTGGCTGTTCGCCGGTCCCGAGTAGGTGACCTTCGCCGCGCCGTACACCTTGGTCGCCACCGCCTCGATCTTCTCCTTCAGGGTGAACGAGTCCTCGTAGCAGTAGGTGAACTTCGAGGGCTCGTTGCACGCCTCGACGACGGCGTTCGCCAGATCGATCGCACCGCGGCCACCGTCGCTGAAATGGGTGCACACGGCGACTCGTGCGCCGACTCTCTCGGCGATCTCGCGGATGGCCTGGTGCTCGCTCGCGAAGTCGCCGGGGAAGGCGTTGATCGCGACCACCGGTGAGACGCCATGCACCTTCACGTTCTCGATCTGCTTCACGAGGTTCGCCGCACCGGCGCGCACATCGTCGGGGTTCTCGGCGAGCAGGTCGGCCGGCAGCGGCTTGCCGGGGACGATGCGGAACTTGCCGCTGTGGGCCTTGAGGGCGCGCACGGTGGCCACGAGCACCGCGGCGTCGGGGGTCATCCCCGAGTTCCGGCACTTGATGTTGAAGAACCGCTCGGCACCCATGTCGGCACCGAAGCCGGCCTCGGTGATCAGGTAGTCGCCACTGCGGATGCCGATGAGGTCGCCGACGATCGACGAGTTGCCATGGGCGATGTTGCCGAACGGGCCGGCATGGACGATCACCGGTGTCTGCTCGAGTGTCTGGAGCAGGTTCGGCTTGAGCGCCTCGCGCATGATGACGGCCATCGAGCCGGCGGCCTTCAGCTGCTCGGCGGTGACCGGATTTCCGGAGTGGTCGTAGCCGACGACGATGCGGCCGAGCCGGGCGCGCATATCGGCGAGTGAGGTCGACAGGGCGAGGATCGCCATCACCTCGCTGGCGGCAGTGATGTCGAATCCGGTCTGCCGCGGGACGCCGTCCATCTTTCCGCCGAGGCCGACGATGATGTTGCGCAGCGACCGGTCGTTCACGTCGAGGACGCGCCGCCAGGTGATGTTGTAGAGGTCGAGGCCGAGCTCGTTGCCCTGGTGGAGGTGGTTGTCGACCATCGCCGAGAGCAGGTTGTGGGCCGCAGTGACGGCATGGAAGTCGCCCGTGAGGTGCAGGTTGAGCAGCTCCATCGGCACGACCTGGCTGTAGCCGCCGCCTGCGGCGCCACCCTTGATGCCGAAGGTGGGTCCCATACTCGGCTGGCGCAGGCTGATGACGGCCCGCCGTCCGATGTGGCGCATCGCCTGGCCGAGGCCGACGGGCGTCGTCGTCTTGCCCTCGCCGAGCGGGGTGGGGGTGATCGCCGTGACGACGACGTACTTACCGGCCGGCCGGTCTGCGAGCTCGTCGATCGCCTCGAGGCGGATCTTGGCGACATCGTCGCCGTGCTGTTCGAGCAGGTGGGGGCCGATGCCCATCTGTGCGGCGATGTCGTGCAGCGGGGCGAGGGTCGCCCCACGGGCGATCTCGAGATCGGACGGGAAGGCCATGGTGATCCTTTCGGCGGAGACCCGACGATCGTAGTACGCCTATTCCGCCTGTCGGAACAGGCCCACGATACGGGACGCGCTCAGAGGGTCCGGCAGAGCCGCAGGGCGTCGTACACGGCGGCATGCACATTGCGCCCCTCGACGGCATCGCCGATCCGGAACAACTGGAAGGCGCCGGCGGGGTCGCGGGTGATGCGCTGGGGTTGGCCGGCGACCAACGCGTCGTGGTCGACCTCGCCGCGGTTCGACGACCAACCGACGAGCTCGTGGTAGAGCGCGTCGTTCGGCGCGATGCCGTGATCGCCGACCACCGCATCGACGACCCTGATGTGGCGCACCGCCGACTCGGCACCGCCGATCGCCACGTCGAAGCGGCCATCGGCGCGCCTGGTGATCGAGTGGACCCGCTGACCGAGCGACACCCGCGTATCGGACTCGTTGATGGCGCGCATGTACGGCACGAGGTTCAGACCGCCGACGTCGACACCGAGCGTGCGCTCGGGGCTGACGATCTCGAGCTGCACCCCCGCTCGCACCAACATCTCGGCCGTGGTCATCGCGGAATGCGTCGCATCGTCGTCGAACAGCAGCACGTTGCCGCGTGGGGTGATGTCGCCACCGATGACGTCCCACGCGTTCGACATGTGCTCGGCACCGGATTCGACGGTCGGGTTCTGGGCCAGTCCACCGGTGGCGATGATCACCACATCGGGCTGCTCGGCGCGGACGATGTCGACGTCGGCGAAGGTGTCGTAGCGGATCTCACCGCCGAGTCGTTCGACCTCGGCAACTCGCCAGTCGATGATCCCGAGCAGGTCGCGCCGACGAGGGTTCCGTGTCGCGAGGCGCAGCTGACCACCCGCCCACGGCATGGCCTCGAGGACAACGACGGCGTGACCACGCTCACCTGCCACCCGTGCGGCCTCGAGGCCGGCGGGTCCGGCGCCGACGACGACGACACGGCGGGCGGTGGACGCACGCTCGATCTCGTGGGGCATCGTCAGCTCGCGCCCGGTGGAGGGGTTGTGGATGCACAGGGCGTGGCCCGCCATGTAGATGCGGTCGAGGCAGTAGGTGGCGCCGACACACGGTCGGATCGTGTCCTCGCGACCGAGGGTGATCTTGCGCACGAGGTGCGGGTCGGCCATGTGGGCCCGCGTCATGCCGATCATGTCCACGCGCCCTTCACGGATCGCGTGTCGTGCGGTCGCCACGTCGTCGACCTTCGCGGCGTGGAACACGGCAAGCCCGGAGGCGGCGCGTACGCGGCCGGTGAAGTCGAGGTGGGGAGCAGATGCCATTCCCTGGATCGGGATGACGTCGCTCAGTGCAGCGTCGGTCTCGATGTGTCCGCGGATCACATTGACGAAGTCGATCAGTCCTTCGGCGGTGTAGCGCTCGAGGACGGCGAGTCCGGTGGGTGTGTCGATGCCGATGGGCAGCGATTCGTCGACCGCCATCCGCACGCCGACGATCCAGTCGTGCCCCACCCGTTCACGCACGGCGCGTAGCACCTCGAGTGGGAAGCGGAGGCGATTCTCGAACGAACCCCCGTACTCGTCGGTGCGGTGGTTCGTGGCCGGGGAGAGGAACTGGTCGAACAGGTGGCCGTACGCCTCGATCTCGACCCCGTCCATCCCGCCGGCCTTCATCCGTTCGGCAGCATCGGCGTACTGGGTGACGATTCGGGCGATGTCCCAGCGTTCGGCTTCCTTCGGGTGGGTCCGGTGGGCCGGTTCACGCAGACGCGATGGCGCGATCACGGGGAGCCAGTCGTCCTGCCCCCAGCCGGTGCGCCGGCCGAGGTGGCTGATCTGGATCATCGCCGCGCAGCCGTGCTCGTGCAGTTCGTCGGTCATCTGCCTGATCCACGGCACGATGGCGTCGTCGTAGGCGTGGAGGTTGCCGAACGCCGGTGGGCTGTCGGGGCTGACGATCGCACTGCCGGCGGTCATCGTCAGCGCGAGTCCGCCCTTGGCCTTCTCGACGTGGTACGCCCGGTACCTGTCCTTGGGCATCCCGTCCTCGCTGTACGCGGGTTCGTGGGCGGTGCTCATCACGCGGTTGCGCATGGTGAGACCCTTGAGGGTGAAGGGTTGCAGCAGCGGATCGTCGCTCATGGCTCAGTCCTCGTGGGGGAGGTCGTGGTCGTACTCGACGAGGTGGGGGATCGGCGGGTGGTAGTCGCCGTGCTCGGCGTTCCACACCACCACCGAGGTCTGCAGTCCCGTGGGCTGATCGAGACAGCCGGCGCTGATCGCGACGAGTTGCGGTCGCTCGGTGATCCGCCAGAAGAGCGACGAGCCGCACTGCTGACAGAAGCCGTACTCGACGCCTGCGGCGGGTGCGTGCCAGCGCAGTGCGTCCTGCGTGTCGGTGATGGCGAGTTTGTCCGCGTCGCACGAGGTGGCGGCCCAATAGTGGCCACTCCACCGGCGGCACCGGTAGCAGTGGCAGTTGACGACATCGCGCAGTCGCCCTCCGGCCTCGAAGCTGACCGCACCGCACATGCACTGTCCGTGGGCGCTCATCTCAGTACCACTGGTCGGGCATTGCGGCCTTGCGGCGGGTCACGAACTCGCGCAACTCCTCATCGATCGCAGCATCGATGGGCGGTGGCTCGTACTCGCGCAGCATGCGTCCGATGAGGTGAGCCGCACGCTCGTCGGCGCGGGTCTCACCGTCGTCTCGCCACTGCTCGAAGCTCTGGTTGTCGCTGAGCGCTGCGTCGTAGAACGCCGTCTCGTAGTGACGCAGCGTGTGCTGCGACCCGAAGAAGTGCTTCCCCGGTCCGACCTCGGCGAAGGCGTCGAGGGCGAACTGATCGGCATCGAGGGAGAACCCGTCGAGGTAGGTGTGGGCGGCGCCGCACAGGTCGAGGTCGAGGGCGAACTTCTCGTAGCCCATCGCCAGACCGCCCTCGAGCCACCCGGCGCTGTGAAGGATGAAGTTCGCACCGCACAGCAGCGCGGCCTGGAAACTCACGGCCGACTCGGCCATCGCCTGTCCGTCGGCCACCTTCGACGAGGTGAAGGCACCCGAGCAGCGCAGGGGGAGCCCGACCCGGCGGGCCATCTGACCGACGACCAGTGACCCGATGGCCGGTTCGGGTGTGCCGAAGGTGGGGCTGCCGGTGCGCAGCGCAAGGGTCGACAGGAAGTTGCCGTAGATCGCGGGTGACCCCCGGCGGACGAGTTGGCCGAGGGCGATGCCCACCATCGTCTCGGCGTGACTCTGCGCGACGGCGCCGGCGTTGGTGACCGGACCCATCGCGCCGCCGAGGATGAACGGCACGACCACCGGCGCCTGGTTGGCGCGGGCGTAGGTCTTCAACGCACCCGTCATCGTCGCGTCCCAGACGAGCGGTGAGTTGACGTTGACATTGCCGCGGATGACGCACTCGCGCTCGACGGTGTCGGCACCGAAGACGATGCGAGCCATCTCGATCGAGTCGGCCGCCCGTTCGGGGGCCGTGACCGACCCCATGAACGGCTTGTCGCTGAGACGCAGGTGGGCCGACACCATGTCGAGGTGACGTTTGTTCACCGGCACGTCGGTGGGTTCGCACACGGTGCCACCCGAGTGGTGCAGCCACCTGCTCGAGGCCGTCAGTCGGACGAAGTTCTCGAAGTCGGCGAGGGTGGCGTAGCGCCGGCCACCAGCGAGGTCGCGCACGAAGGGCGATCCGTAGGCGGGGGCGAGCACGACGTGGTCGCCCCCGATGATCACCGAGTGCTGTGGGTTCCGGGCAAGTTGGGTGAACTCGCGCGGTGCAGTGCTGCACAGGGCACGCACATGACCCGGATCGAAACGGACCCGCTCACCATCGACCGAGGCACCTGCGTCGCGGAACAGGGCGAGGGCCTCGGCGTCGCCGTGGAACTCGATCCCCACCTCGGCCAGGATGCGATCGGCCGTCGACTCGACGAGCGCGAGCCCCTCCTCGGACAGCAGTTCGTATGGCGGGATCCGCCGGGTGATGAACGCGGGTGCCGCACCGGCGCCGCTCGCTCGGAGGGCAGCACGTCCGGCGCGTCCGCCCGACCGACCCCGGGTGATGGTCATTCCTGGGCCTGGAGGACCTTGAGTTCTGCAGCCGGGACGTGGCACCGGATCTGGTGCCCGTGGTCGAGTTGCTGCACGGGCGGCTCGGAGGTGTCGCAGACCCCGGCGATGGCCCGGTGGCAGCGCGGGTGGAACACACATCCCGAGGGCGGGTTCGCCGGACTCGGAATCTCGCCCTCGAGGCGGATGCGCAGACGTGGTTCACCATCGACACTCGGCACCGCCGACAGCAGTGCCTCGGTGTAGGGATGGTTGGTGCCACCGAAGATCTGGTCGGTGGTGCCGAGTTCCATGATCCGGCCGAGGTACATCACGGCGATGCGGTCGGCGAGATAGCGCACGACACCGAGGTCGTGGCTGATGAACACGTAGCTGGTGCGCTGTTCGCTCTGCAGTTCGGCGAGCAGGTTGAGGATCGCCGCCTGTACGGACACGTCGAGTGCTGACGTGGGCTCGTCGCACACCACGATGCGCGGGTCGCCGGCGAAGGCGCGGGCGATCGCGACGCGCTGCTTCAGGCCGCCCGACAACTGGCTCGGCTTCATGTCGAGGTGACGCGGTGACAGGCGCAGGTGTTCGGCGAGTTCGGCCACGCGCTCGTCGGCCGCCGCCTTGTCCTTGCCGGTGAGCTTGCGCACCGAGCGCTGGAGGATGTTGCGCACCGTCCACGACGCGTTCAAGGCCGAGTCGGGGTTCTGGAAGATGATCTGCATCGCCCGCTTGTCGTCGGCCGAGCGCTGGCCGATCGCCGGGGCGAGCTCGTGATCGTCGAGCTGGACGTGACTACCCGGATCGGGAGCATGCACACCGAGGAGGGCCTTGGCCAGGGTGCTCTTGCCCGAGCCGGACTCGCCGACGAGTCCGAGGGTCTCGCCGTCGGCGAGCGACAGGTCGACACCGACGAGGGCGGGGATGTCGTGACCCGCCTGACGGAAGGTCTTCGACACACCGGTGATCTGCAACACGGTCGAGTCGCCCGGCTCGCGGATGGTCGAGGGTGCGGCAACGGCGATCTCGGTGACCTTGTTGGGGTAGTGGCAGCGAGTGGTATGACCCTGACCGAGATCGACCACAGGCGGGATCGTGCTCCGACACGTGTCGTCGGCCAACTGGCAGCGATCGACGAAGACGCAGGTCGGCAGGTCGCTGCCCAGCACGGGCAGCGAGCCGGGAATCGTCGACAGTGCGCTCTGGGCCTTGTGCATCCCGCGTCGGGGCAGCGAACGCAGCAGTCCGACGGTGTAGGGGTGTCGAGGAGCGTCGAACACCTCTGCGGCGCTGCCCTCCTCGACGATCTTGCCGGCGTACATCACGCCGACCCGATCGCACATCGAGCGGATCACACCGAGGTTGTGGGCGATGAGCAGGATCGCCGCACCTGTCTCGTGGCGAAGGGTGCGTACGAGATCGAGGACCTCGGCCTCGACGGTCGCGTCGAGGCCGGTCGTCGGCTCGTCGAGGACGAGCAGCGCAGGATCGCAGGCCAGGGCCATGGCGATGACGACACGCTGCAACATGCCGCCCGACAGCTGATGGGGATAGCGGCCCATCACCCGGTCGGGGTCGGCGATCTGCACCTTGCGCAGTGCGGCGAGCGCGCTGTCGCGTGCGTCGGAGCGGTTCTGGCCGAGGATCGTGAACGACTCGATCAGCTGCTTGCCCACACGCACGGTGGGATTGAGGGCCGAACCCGGATCCTGGTACACCATCGATGCCTTGTGCATGCGGAACTGGCGCAGCGACCGCCGATCCATGTCGGTGATGTCGGTGCCGTCGACGAGGATCCGCCCGCCGGTGATCAGACCGTTGCGCGGCAGATAGCGCAGTGCGGCATAGGCCGTCGTCGACTTGCCGCATCCGGACTCGCCGACGAGGCCGTAGGCCTCGCCGGGGGCGACGCGCAGCGAGACGCCCCGCAGCACGGGGCGCGGAATGCCGCGTACCAGATAGGCCAGCTCGAGGTCTTCGACATCGAGGGCGTAGGTGGTGAGTGTGGTGTTCATCGTTCGTAGACCGCCTGGATCGAGTCGGCGATGAGGTTGGTCGCCACGACGAGGCTGACGATGGCGAGCGACGGGAAGACCACGGGCCACCAGATGTCGGCGGGCAGCAGGTCGCGTCCCTCGGAGATGGCGAGGCCCCAGTCGGGTGAGGGACGCTGCGGACCTGCACCGAGGAAGCTCAACGTGGCGACCGTGAAGATGGCATAGCCGATGCGCACGGTGAGCTCGACGATGATCGGACCGGTGATGTTGGGGAGGATCTCCCTCGTCATGATGAAGAAGTTCGACTCGCCGCGCAGTTTCGCCGAGACGACGTAGTCGAGATCGCGTTCGCCGAGCACCGCCGACCGCACCGTTCGGGCGACGATCGGGGTGAAGAGCAGCGAGACCACATAGATGACGAGGACCTTGCGCGAGTCGAAGGTGATCGTTTTCAGTGTCGGGCTGCTGTCGGTGAGTGTGAGGACGAGCAGACCGACCATCACCACCGGCAGGGCGAGAAAGGCCTCGACGAAGCGGCTCGCCACATTGTCGACCCAGCCGCGGTAGTAGCCCATGACGATGCCGAGGATCGTTCCGAGGACGACGCTGATGATTGCCGCCGGAGGTGCGACGAGCAGCACGTCGCGTGCGCCCACGACGACACGCGAGAAGATGTCGCGGCCGATCTTGTCGGTGCCGAACCAGTGCGTGCCGTTGGGCGACTGCTGGGGGCCGCTGAGATCGGTGAACGGATCGAACGGCGTGATGTGCCGACCGAAGATCGCTGCCAGGAGCCAGAGCGCAACGATGAACACGCCGATGACGAAGCCCGGACGACGACGCAGGAGGCGCCACCGCTCGCGACGGGCAGTGCGCCGTTCCTCCATCGACCTCGTGACGAGGTTCGCCTCGGGTACTGCCGCAGAGGTGTCGGTCATGAGTTGCTCATTTCCAGACGGACCCGTGGGTTGAGCCAGGCAATGGTGATGTCGGCGAGCAGGGTCGCCGTCATGTAGGTGAGCGCGGCGAGGATGACGGCCACCTGCAGCACGGGAAGATCACGGTCGCTCACCGCCTCGAGCAGAGTCTTGGAGAAGCCGGGGTAGTTGAACACGTACTCCACTCCGACGATGCCGCTGACGAGGTAGCCCACCTGCACCGACATGACCGTGATGGTCGGTGCGATCGCATTGCGCAGCACATGACGCCACATCACCTGTGACTCGGACAAGCCTTTCATCGACGCGGTGCGGACGTAGTCGGAGTCGAGGGCCCTGATCGTGCCGGCGCGCATCATGCGCGCGATGTACCCGAAGTAGACGATCGCCAGCGACAGCGCAGGGAGGATGAAGTACTGCAGCTGTCCCCACGGTGAGAGCTGCTCGGCATGTGAGCTGTAGACGGGTCTCGCCCAGCCGAGCTTCACGCCGACGACGATGGCCAGCAGGGCGCCGGTGACGAATTCGGGGATCGACGAGGTGGCGAGGCCGGTGAGCACGATGCCGCGGTCGACCTTGCGGTCGCGGTACCGGGCGGCGACGAGCCCGGCGATGATCGACACGGGTGTGGTGATCGCCAGGGCGAGAACGGCGAGCTTGAACGTCTTCGACAGCGGCGTCGAGAGGTACTCCCACACCGTGAAGTTCATGTTCGCCCACGACGGCCCGAAGTCGAAGGTGGCAAGACCCTTGAAGAGTCGACCGTACTGCTGGAGCAGCGGGTCGTTCAGGCCGACGGTTTCGCGGAACGCAGCGACCGTCTCCTCTGGCGCCATCGGACCGTAGATGGCACGTGCGGGATCACTCGGCAGTGACCACGTCATGAGGAACACGATCGTCGCGAGGAGCCACAGAGTGATGAGCGACAGCAGCACCCGCTTGACGATGTAACGAAGCATCGGACCTACCGTAGTCGGAAACGGAAAGAGGCTGGCCGCCGAAGCGACCAGCCTCTTTCGGAGTGGATGAGGGTCAGACCTTCGAGGCCTTCGCCAACAGCACGTGACCGAGGGCGGTGAACTCGACGCCCTGGAACGTCTTCGCGAACCCGGCCAGGCCGTTGTAGCGATAGGGGATGCACGCGGGCACGTCGTTCCACATGATCTCCTGGATGCGACCGCAGACCTCGCGGCGGGCATCGATGTCGGCCGTCGACTGGTACTCGAGGACCGCTGCATCGAAGTCTGCCGAGGCGTACTGCGAGCTGTTCCAGTCTCCGCCGCCCCGGAACGCCTTCACGAGGAACACGTCGGGCGTGGGGCGGTGACCGTAGTCGACGATGCCGAGCTCGGCCGAGCCGGCGCACGGATAGGTGATGCACCACTGCGTGCCGTAGAAGGTGTCGGTCGACTCGACGTTGAGCTCGAGGGTGAACCCGGCCTCTGCGGTCTGGATCGCCAACAACTCGGCCAGCTGGGGCACCTCACCGAGGTCGACGGCGTTGAGCGTCGCCGTGATCCCGTCGGGGAAGCCCGCCTCGGCGAGCAGTGCCTTTGCCGCGTCGATGTCGCGGGTGCGCTGCTCGACGGCGTCGGGGTTGTGGAACGCGTAGAGGTCGAAGATCACGTGGTCGTTGGCGACCGTGGCCTTGCCCTTGAACAGCGACTCGACGAGCGCGTCGCGGTCGACCGCGAGGGCGAACGCCTGGCGCACCTTGGCGTCGGTGAACTGACCCTCGTCACAGCCGAACCAGATCTCACGGTGGAGACACGCCTGAACTTCGACAGTGTTGAAGTTGTCATCCGCAAGGAGGGCGTCGCCACCGACCACGGCGAACGACTGGATGCCGTCGACCGAGCCGCCGGACATCGCCGTCACCTGGGCGGCCGTGTCGTTGAAGAACACCAGCTCGACGCCGTCGAGCGGGGTCGCGCCGCCCCACCAGGCCTCGTTGCGCACGAACGTCGCGCCCGAGTTGGGATCGTACGAGTCGAGCTTCCACGGGCCGGTGCCGGTGGGGCTGGCATCGAGGGTCTCGCCGTCGGCCCAACTGGCCGGCAGGATCGCCGCCTGTGGGTTGTACATCGACAAGAGGTACGGCAGCGAGGCGTTCGGACTGTTCAGCGTGATGACGACGGTGAGATCGTCGGAAGCCGTTGCGGAGCCCTCGCTGATCGCGCCACCGAGGCCGTCGCCGAGACGGGCGATCTTGTCGAGGGTCGAGACGACGTCGGCGGCCGTGAACGGCGAGCCGTCGTGCCAGGTGACACCCTCGCGGAGCTTGAAGGTCCACTCGGTCGAGTCGTCGTTGGCGGTCCACTCGGTGGCGAGCATCGGGCCGATGTCGCTGCCCTCGGGGCCGGCGAGGTACTCGAACGACTGGGAGATCACGTTGTAGGTGCCGAGATCGACCATCGCGATCGGGTCGAGCGGCGAACCGGGCTTGGTAGAGGCGATGCGGATGATGCCGCCCTCCACCGGTGCGCCCGTGGTGTCGGGGCCGCCGGTCGTTGCCGGTCCGGCCGTGGTGTCAGTGGTGTCCTCGTCGCCACCGCATGCCGCGAGTGCGGCACCGACCGCCGGAATGGCGAGTCCGGCCACGGCGGCCTTCTTCACCAGATCGCGGCGAGTGAGCGATGCTGCCAGCGGCGAGGTGGTGAGGCCGTCGGCCTCGGTACCCGGATACTCCATCGAGATGTCCCCCTGTGGAAATGAACGGCCGCGGTGGCCGTCCCGGAAACGATAGTTCCGGCGGACCACCCGGTCAATGACCGAACCGGTGCATTCGCAGTACGGACGCACCGGAAATCGGGTCAGGCGCGCATCCGCAGACCGGCCGGGTCGAGGACCGGCTCGTGCAGGATCCGGGCCGGGCGGCGACGACCGATGATCTCGATCTCGAACCCCGAGTCGGCCGATGCCAACTCACTCGGGATGTAGCCGAGGGCGAGCGAGCGGGCCGAATAGTGGGCGTAGCCACCCGAGGTGACCCAGCCGACCACCTTGCCGTCGTGCCACACGGGCTCGTCGCCGATGACATCGGCGGGCGCCGCAGGGTCGACGTCGACGTCGAAGGTGACGAGGCGACGCGAGGGGCCGCCGGCGGCCATCTCGGCCTCGACCGCGGCGCGGCCGATGAAGTCGTGGTCGAACTTGAGGACCCGGTCCATCCCGGCCTCGAGGGGTGTGTAGATGGGTCGGTATTCGCGGAACCACGTGCCGAAGCTCTTCTCGAGACGCATGGTGATGAGGGCGCGGAACCCGAACAGGCGCATGTCGAACTCGCGACCGGCGTCCCAGATCAGGTCGAACAGGTAGCGCTGGTACTCGGGCTGCATCCAGATCTCGTAGCCGAGGTCGCCCGTATAGGTCATCCGCGACAACCACACCGGCGCCATGCCGAGGTCGACCTGGCGGAACGACATGAACGGGAAGTCCGCCGTGGCGAGTGAGGTGTGGGTGAGCTTCTGCAGCACGTCGCGCGAGCGCGGCCCGGCCACCGTGAGGCCGACCATCGAGAGCGAGAGCACCTCGAAGGAGATCGGGCTCCCTTCGGGAAGGTGGGCGAGGAACCAGCGCGGGTGGTACACCTCGGCGGCCTGCGAACCGAACAGGAAGAAGTCGTCCGGGCCGACCCGCGACACCGAGAACTCGCCGACGATGCGCCCCTGCGGGTTGAGCATCGCGGTGAGATTGGTGCGACCGATCTTCGGCAGGGCATTGGTGAACAGGCCCTGCAACCAGTTCGCGGCGCCGTGTCCGCGCACGCGGTACTTGGCGAAGTTGGAGGCCTCGCTGAAGCCGACCCGCTCACGCACCGCGCGGCTCTCCTCGGCGACGAGCGCAAACGCGTTCGACCGGTAGAACGTCACGTCCTCGCGCGGCTCGGCGCCCGGGGTCTGGAACCACAGAGGGTGTTCGAGGCCGAAGCTGGCACCCCACACGGCATTGTGCGCCGTGAGGCGGTCGTAGATCGGCGTCGTGTGCAGCGGTCGGGCTGCCGGCAGTTCCTCGTTGGGGAAGGTGATGCGGAAGCGACGGGCGTAGTTCTCGCGTACCTTGGCGTTGGTGTAGGCCAACGTCGCGAAGTCGCCGTAGCGCGCCACGTCCATCCCCCAGATGTCGGCACCGGGGTCGCCGTGCACCATCCACTGGGCGAGGGACAGGCCGACGCCGCCGCCCTGTGACAGGCCGGCCATCACGGCGTTGGCCATCCACATGCCGCGCATGCCCTTGATCGGACCGACGAGGGGGTTGCCGTCGGGGCTGAAGGTGAACGGGCCGTTGACGAACTTCTTGATCCCGGCCCGTCCGATGGCCGGGAAGTGCTTGAACGCCCGCTCGAGTTCGGGAGCGATGCGGTCGAGGTCGTGGGGGAGCAGCTGGAACACGAAGTCCCACGGTGTCTCGTGCGGCGACCACGGCCGGTTGTCCTGCTCGTAGGTGCCGAGGAGCA
>JBJSXI010000042.1:0-15627 GCA_046086305.1 Ilumatobacteraceae bacterium | reverse complement strand
CGGTTCCAATGAGACTAGCCCACGGCGCTCGAGGGCGTCGACGAGTGGTGGAAAAGCGAACCATGCATGGCACAATGTCGGTTCCCATGGTGGCCGTAGCTCCGCTGGTAGAGCATCAGTTTGTGGTACTGAGGGTCGCGGGTTCGAAACCCGTCGGTCACCCCAAGGCAGCAGGTGGGGGCGGCACCAGCCAGCCCCTACACTGCTCGCCGCTGCGCCTCTAGCTCAACGGCAGAGCAACGGACTCTTAATCCGCAGGTTCAGGGTTCGAAACCCTGGGGGCGCACCACGACGGGCTCGACCCGTCCCGAATCTCACATGGCCGTGCCGGTACTGTTCGGCCTCGTGTCATCGTGGGAGCTGGCGATCGAGAACCAGACATCGCCGATGGTGCTCGCGTTCGTCCTCGGAGCGGTTGCTGTCGTGCTGCGCAGCGACCTGCGGCTCCCCGACCCGATCCACACCTGGCTGTCGAGTTACCTGCTGCTGGCCATCGGCCTGAAGGGGGGTCGCGCCCTCGTCGACACACAGTGGACCGACGTCGCGGTACCCGCGCTGACCACGGTTGCTGCGGGTGCGGCAGTCGCCTTCATGGCCTTCGCTGTGGCGACGCGGATCCTGAAGCTACGCATCGCCGATGCAGGATCTCTGGCCGCCCACTACGGCTCGGTGTCGGTCGTCACCTTCACCGCAGCGATGCTGCGCGCATCCGAGTCGAGCCTGCCGACCGACGGCGTGATGACCTCGCTCGTCGCGCTCCTCGAGGTTCCGGGCATCATCGTCGCACTGCTGCTCGTGAGCAGGAAGCAGGGTGGCATCGCGTTCGGCGAAGGGCTGCGAGAGGTGCTCACGGGGCGCAGTGTGTTGCTCCTGCTCGGAGGACTCGTCATCGGACGGGTCGCCAGCGACACGTCATTCGCACAGGTCGAGCCCTTCTTCGTGACCATGTTCGCCGGACTGCTGACGCTCTTCCTGCTCGACATGGGAGCCACCGTCGCACGCCGGATCCGCGAGAACGGCTGGCCACCACTGCGTATTGCCGTGTTCGGCATCGTCGCACCGGTGGTCTTCGGCGCTGCCGGCGTGCTCATCGGCACCGGCATCGGACTCGAGACCGGTGGGGCGGCGGTGTTCGGTGTGATGCTCGCTAGCGCGTCCTACATCGCTGCGCCTGCGGCGATGCGCACTGCGCTGCCGGACGCGAACAACGAGATGGCACTGGTCGCCGCGCTCGGAGTGACCTTCCCCTTCAATCTCACGGTGAACATTCCACTGCTGTTCGCACTGGCGAAGGCCGTCGGCTGACTGCACTCCCGGCAGCGGCCGCCACCAGAAGTGCCAATGCCGCCAATGTGGCGATCATCGCCGGGAACGACGACGCACCGAGACGATCGAAACCCTGACCGATCGCCCACGGCACGAGCAGCGCTCCGAGTCCCGATGCGGCCACCATCGCCGCTGTCTCGGCGCCGCTGAGGCCCAATCGAGTCTCGGCGAACGCAAGCATCGATGCGTACTGCGGGGCCACCGCCAGGGCTAGGGCGAATGCGACGACCCACAGCCCCACGCCTGCTCCCGGTCGCAGGACGAACACCACCGCCACGACGAGCGCGGCGACGACCGACACGGCGACGATCCGCCCCGGGCGCACCCGCTCGGCCACCGCCACCGACATCACTCGACCGAGGGCGAACCCGATCCCGAAGGCCGTGGTCACCCCCGTTGCCGTTCCGGCACCGCCGTATCCGATCTGTTCGACATACGAGTGGATCCACCCGGCGAAGCCAGCCTCGAGCGCGACGTAGACGAAGAAGAACCCAGCCACCAGCGCAACGGGCACCGCGCGGCCACGCGACACACGTCCCGCGGACTCCGCTGCAGCGCCGCCACCCACACGGACCGGGGTCGCAACACCGTGCAGTGAGATGAGCGCGACCGCGGTGACCGCCGCCATCGGCAGCGCCACACCGCCCACCGACCTGAACAGGGCGATCGATCGATTGACGACGACCGGCGCAAGCATCGCACCGACGGCGAAGCACAGGTGCAACGCGTTGAGCAACCGCGCCGCACGACCCGGGCGACTCCACACCACGAGTGTGTTCCCGCTGACATCACAGACTCCCCCGGCCAGCCCGAGCAGCGCGAAGCCACCAGCCATCACCGCGAGTGCGTCGGCCATCCCGATCAACGCCACCGCGCCTGTGGTCGCCACGAGGGCCAGGCTCAGCCGCCGGTGACCGTGCCCGGCATCGAGGCCCCGCCCGGCGACCAGTGAACCGAGGATGTAGCCGATCGACTGGGTCGCGAAGACGATGGCGATCGCACCGTCGTCGACGCCCGCCCGGTCGCGCAGGTGCGACAGCGCCGGTCCGCCGAGACCGAAGCCGAGTCCGATGAGGACGAATCCGAGCAGATAGGCCGTCGGAGCCCCCGTGCCCGCTGCGTCGTCGGAGGCTCGACGCAGCTCCACCGGACCGACTGTAGGCCGCGCACGGTCGGCGGGACTATGGTCCGCCCGATGCGGGTGCTGCTCGTCCTCGCCCATCCCTGTACCGAGAGCCTCGCCCACGCGGTCGCCGCCACGGCGACCGGTGCCCTCACGGGTGCCGGTCACTCGGTGGATGTCATCGATCTCTACGCCCTCGACGTCAGGGCCGAGATGAGCCTCGACGAGTGGACCGCCTATCACG
Source organism: Ilumatobacteraceae bacterium (assembly GCA_046086305.1). GTDB lineage: Bacteria > Actinomycetota > Acidimicrobiia > Acidimicrobiales > Ilumatobacteraceae > UBA668. The sequence goes on along the minus strand of JBJSXI010000042.1, from coordinate 12,934 downwards.
GAGACGATCCGCTGCGCGATCCGATGCTCGTCGACCATGCGGACCGGCTACGCGCCGCCGACGCGCTCGTGTTCGTCTACCCGACGTGGTGGAGCTCGACACCCGCGATCCTGAAGGGCTGGATCGAACGACTGCTCGTCCCGGGTGTCGGCTTCGCCTTCGACGATGCGCGGCGCGTGCGTCCGGCCCTCGGCAACGTCCGCCGCATCGTCGGCATCAGCACCTACGGCTCGGCACGCCTCTACGTCAGGTTGATCAACGACAACGGGCGTCGGCTGATCACCCGCACCTTGCGCTCCGCATGTGGCCTCCGCACCCGGACCGACTGGCTCGCCCTCTACTCGATCGACACGGCCGACGAGCGGCAGCGACGCCGCTTCCTCGCCCGGGTCGAGCGTCGGATGCGTGCACTGTGAACGTGCTCGTCGTGCACTGCCACCCGTCGGCGACCTCATTGGTGTCTGCTGCCCGCGATCGCGCCATCGATGCGCTCCGCCGAGCCGGACACGAGGTCCGCGCGATCGATCTCTACGCCGAAGGCTTCGAACCTCGCCTATCCGCGTGGGAGCGACGCAACCAGTTCGAGCGTCCCGAGGCCAAGACCCAGATCGGCGAGCACGCCGAGCACCTCCGCTGGTGCGACACCCTCGTGCTGGTGCACCCCACCTGGTGGTCCGGGCAGCCGGCGATGTTGAAGGGTTGGTTCGACCGGGTGTGGGTTGCCGGTGTGGCCTACGAGTTACCCGACGGGTCGAATCGCATCCGTCCGCTGCTACACCGCATCCGGCGCATCGTCACCATCACCACCTACGGCTCACCGAGATGGAAGAACTGGCTGCAGGGCGAGGGAGGACGCCGCATCGCCGGACGCTCGCTGCGCGTGCTGTGCCACCCGCTCGCCCGCACCCGTCGCGTGGCGATCTACGGGGTCGACAACGCCTCGCCGTCGGACGCGGCCGCGTTCCTCGATCGCGTCGATCGCTGCATGTCGCGCCTCGGCAGATAGGTCGTCACCACCTCGACGTGATGAGTCTGGGGGAACAGGTCGAGCACGACAGACCGCTCGTGCTCGAGACCCACCCCGGCGAGCAGTGCCGTGTCACGGGCCATCGCAACCGGGTCGCAACTGACGAGCACCACCCGCTCGGCGCCCGTGGCCGCGATGATCGCAACACCTCCGCGACCGAGACCCGTGCGTGCCGGATCGGCGACCACCGCATCGACCGACTCGGCGGGCCAGTCCTCGAGACGCGACTCGACAACTCGCGCGTGCGGCGGCAGATTGCGACGCGCATCGCCGCATGAAGACGTCGCCGATTCCACGACGACGCAGTGCGGCCAGCCGAGCGTTGCGGCGAACAGTCCGACGCCCCCATATGCGTCGAGCAGACGCCCCTGCCCGATCGGTGGGCCAACCGCACGGCGAACCGTGTCGACGAGCAGCGCCGCTGCGTCGGGACCCGACTGGAAGAACGACGGTGACGACACCTCGAGCTCGACACCTTCGACACGCTCGCGCACCACGGTCGCAGCATCACCCGGCGACCACACGCTCCGGTCGCCCGACGACCGACCGACCCGCAGCGACACCTCGTCACGACCCGTTGCGCGTGTCGAGCGGCGGAGGTCGTCGAGCATCGGGTCGGCCACCGGACACTCGTCGATGACGACGACCCGGTTGCTCGACGCAGCACGCAGTCCGAGTGAGCCGTCCGACGCGGGAGCGAGGCGCATCGATGTGCGGTATCCCCACGGCGCAACACTGCCACCCCACTCGACACGTGCGTCGGGCAGCCGAGCGGTACGGCGCAGGGCATCGACGACGATCTCGGTCTTCCATCGGCGTTGACCCGCCGCCGAGATGTGCTGCCAGTCGCAACCTCCGCATCCTGCGCGTCGGGCGGCGCACGGCGGCTCGATCCGCTCCGGGGAGGGGGTCAGTACCTCGACCGGCACCGCTCGGGCGTAGTCGCGGCGCTGCTCGACGACATCGACCACCAGCCGCTCACCCGGGAGCCCACCGCGCACGAAGCACACCCGTCCATCGGGAAGGCGGGCGATTGCATCTCCTCCGGCGGCCATGGACGTGACGTCGACGGTCACCTTGGCGGAGGACACGGCCGCAGCGTATGCACCAACTACCCTCGGCGCGGTGCCCCGGATCGAGATCGCCCCGAGTGTCCTGCCCGCCGACTTCGCCCGACTCGGTGAGGAGGTCGCAGCGCTCGAGCACGCCGGGGTCGACCGCATCCAGTGGGACGTCATGGACGGTCAGTTCGTCCCCAACCTCACGTTCGGCCCCGACGTCATCGCTGCGGCCCGACGCCACACGACCCTGCCCTTCGAGGCGCATCTGATGGTGCTCACACCCGATGTGATGGCGGCGACCTACGTGGAGGCCGGCTGTGAGCGTCTCATCGTCCACGCCGAGGCCTGTCCTCATCTGCATCGCACACTCGGCCACATCGCCTCGCTCGGGGCGCGCGCCGCAGTGGCCCTGAACCCGGCGACCCCGGCGTCGGCCGTTGCCCACGTGCTCGACCTCGTCGACATGGTGCTCGTGATGACCGTCAACCCCGGCTTCGGCGGGCAGCAGTACCTCAGCTCGATGGAGCCCAAGGTGCGCGAGGTGCGTCAGATGATCACCGATGCCGGCCTGACCGACTCCGTCGATGTCGAGGTCGACGGTGGGATCGGACCGTCGACCATCGCCGCCGCGGCGGCCGCAGGGGCGAACATCCTCGTCGCCGGCAGCGCGCTGTACCGCGACCCCGAGGGCCTCGCCCACGCAGGGAGCGACTTGCGTCGCCGCGCCGAGGCCGCCGTCAGCGGTTGACGGGCGAGTCGAGCGAATCGCGCACGACACGACCCGCACGCACGATGAAGTGCTTCACCGTCACGAGCGCGATGAGCGCGAGCAGCGCAATGACGAGCGGTCGGACGAGCGCGCCGAGTAGGTCGCCGCTGCGCCCCTCGAGCGGTGCGAGCACGGCAGTATCGACCGACGAACCGTCGACGGTGAGCGTGCGTACCGGGTCGTCGAGCCGAGGGCAGTCGACATCGGTGTCGTCGAGGCCGATCACTGCGTCGCCGCCGAACAACGGCGCCGCGTCGCGCACGGTGCTGCGCAGTCGACCTGTCGGTGTGGCACCGACACCGACGATGTAGCGCTCGCCCACCTCGAGGAAGCGCACCTCGTCGCCGTAGCGCACGTCGACCGCACCGGACCCTGCGCCGCGACCGGCGAGATCCCCCCACAGCACCCGATCGACGACGACGGTCGCCGCATCGGTGCCGATCGAACGCACCGTGCCCTCGAACACCGCAACCGCAGGCTCGGGCGCAGCGCACCCGACTGGAACGATGATGAGCGGACCAGAGGCTCCCGTCGGTGAGTCGGTGGTCGGCGGCACCGCAGACGGCGCGATCAGCCCGACTCCGAACACGAGCAGGAACGAGAGGCTCACCCTCGTGACGCTACCGATGATGTCGCGGCAGGCGATACTGGAGACATGGGATTTGATCCGACCCGACCGCAGCGACGTCGCCCGAGCGACATCGCCTTCGTCGGGGCGGCACTCGTCGTCAGTGTGGCGCTCGTCGCCTGGGCATTCCTCGGCTGAACCTCGGCCGTATCAGAACGCCGCAACGATCATCTCGAGGGTGGTGCCGGTGATCGCGGCGACATCGAAGCGCACGCCCACCGCACCGGGGCGCTCGGTCGCCAACCAGGTCGCCGCGAGTCGGCGGAGCCTGCGCTGTTTGGCCAGGCCGACGGCGGCAAGCGGGCCGCCGAACGCGTCGGTCGCCCGCGACTTCACCTCACAGAACACGACCAACCCCGGCATTCCGGCGATGATGTCGACCTCACCGATGGCCACCCGCCAGTTGCGGGTGATGATCCGATACCCGTTGTCGACGTACCAGCGCGCGGCGAGGTCCTCACCCTCGCGGCCGCGTGCGGCGCGGGCCGCGGCTAGATCTCGGCCGAGGGCAGTTCCTCGACGTTCACGTCCTTGAAGGTGAGCACCTTCACCTTCGGGACGAACCGGGTCCGGCGGTACATGTCCCACACCCATGCGTCGGTCAGCTCCAACTCGATCACGGGCCTCGACGCCTCACCTGTGACGGTGACCTTCACATCGTTGGCCAGATAGAACCGGCGCTCGGTCTCGACGGCATAGCGGAACATCGCCGCAACGTCCTGGTACTCGTGCGCGAGTTGGAGCTCTCGCTCGGCCTCGAAGTTCTCGAGATCGTCAGAACTCAATGGGGGTGCTCTTCACACCGGGAGAGGGTCAGCTCTCGCGCTTCTCGCGGATCTTGGCAGCCTTGCCGACCCGGTCGCGCACGTAATACAGCTTGGCCCGCCTCACATCGCCGCGCTTGACGACTTCGAGCTTGGCGACGGTGGGCGCATGCACCGGGAACGTGCGCTCGACGCCCACGCCGTAGCTCACCTTGCGGACGGTGTAGGTCTCCTGCACGCCGCTGCCCTGCCGGGCGATGACATTGCCGTGGAAGACCTGGACACGCTCCTTGTTGCCCTCGACCACCTTCACGTGGACCTTCACCTCGTCACCGGGGCCGAAGGCCGGGATGTCGGAGCGGAGATACTGGTTGTCGACGATGTCGGTGGACTTCATGGCAGCGGCTTCTCTCGCGTGGCGACAGGGAACGCTCAAGGATAGGGGACGGCGGGGAACTCTTCCAACAGGTGCCGTTCGCCGTCGGTGAGCCCTCCACGGGCGTCGATCAGGTCGGGGCGGTCACGCAGCGTGCGGTGAAGGGCCTGGGCGCGGCGCCACCGGTCGATCCGGGCGTGGTCGCCGCCACGGAGCACCTCGGGCACCTCCCATCCACGGAACACCGCCGGGCGGGTGTACACCGGCTCCTCGAGCAGGCCGGCCGGTCCGAAACTCTCGTGGGCCGGGCTCTCGGCATTGCCCATCGCGCCGGGGACGAGCCGGACGATCGCCTCGATGATCAGGCACGCCGCCACCTCCCCACCGTTGAGCACGACATCGCCGACACTGACCTCGCCGTCGACGAGGTGCTCGCGCACCCGATGGTCGATCCCTTCGTAGCGGCCGCAGATGAGCGAGAACCCGTCCCCGGCGGCGAGCTCCTCGGCCATGCGCTGATCGAAGCGTCGACCTCCGGGGCCGAGCAGCAGGAGTGGTCGAGGTGGTGCGGCGGCCTCGACTGCCGCGAACAGTGGCTCGGGTTTCATCACCATGCCGGCACCACCGCCGAAGGGCGCGTCGTCGACGGTGCGGTGCACATCGGAGGTGTGCACGCGCGGATCGTGGAGCCGCAGGTCGACGAGACCCGACCCGATCGCCCGCCCGAGCAGGCTCTCGCCACAGAAGTGCCCGACGAGGTCGGGGAAGATGGTGAAGACGTCGATCCGCACGACCGCTCAGCCTACGGCTGTGGTCGATGTGGCTCAGCCGAGGTCGAACAACCCCTCGGGTGGGTCGATCGTGATCACACCCGACTCGATGCCGACGACGAACACCACCGGCACGAGCGAGCCGTCCGCCAGTTCGAGCAGGTCGTGGGCCGGATTGGCGACGACCGCCACACACCGCCCTCGAGCCGTGCCACCGACCTCGACCACCTCAGCACCGATCAACTCGTCGACGTAGAGACCGTCCTCGCGCTCATCGAGCGGCTCGGCCCGCAACGGGAGGTGGGCGAGGCGCTCCGCCGCATCACGGTCGTCGATCCCCTCGAACGCCACGAGCCACCGGTCGTTGGTCCGTCGCGCCGAGCGCACCGTGCACCATGTCGGGCCCACGAGCAGCCTCGCTCCGACGTCGAGGCGTTCCGTGCGATCGGTGACGAGGTGGACCGAGATCTCACCGCGGACCCCGTGGGCCCGTCCGGTGCGTCCCACTTCGACGAGGCCGTCGTCCACGTCCTCGCCGGCTTCTCAGTCGGCGAAGTCGACGTCGACGTCGACCGAGTCGCGCACGGCAGCAGCCCGCACGACGGTGCGAATGCTCTGCGCAGTGCGACCGCGACGGCCGATGACCCGACCGAGATCGCCGGGGCCGACGCTCACCTCGAGACGCACCTTGCCGCGGCCGGGGCTCGTCGTCACTCGCACGGCCTCGGGGTCGTCGACGATCGAGCGCACGAGGTGCGTCAGCACGGCCACGGCCGTGGCTGCGGGGACCGCGTTGGCGTCGTCGTGGCTCACCGGGAGATCCCGCAGCTCACTTGCTGGCGCGGGCGGAGGTGAACTGCGCCCAGGCGCCAGAAATCTCGAGCAACTTGCGGACCCGCTCGGTGGGCTGTGCGCCATCGAGCAACCACTTGACCGCCTTGTCGTTGTCGACCTTGAGCGCGCTGGGCTCCATACGCGGGTTGTAGGTGCCGACGATCTGGATGAAGCGGCCGTCGCGGGGCGACCGGCTGTCGGCCGCCACGATGCGGTACTGCGGCTGCTTGGTCTTGCCGACCCTGGTGAGGCGCAGCTTCACTGCCATGCGCTGAATGCTCCTTGGACGAAACGAACCGGGGAAGGCTATCAGTGCGAGGGCGGGAAGCCACTCGGCCCGCCGAGACCCGGAAAGCCCGGGAGCCCCGCCAACCCACCTGGTCCGCCCGGCCCACGCGAGGACATCGGCTTGTTCGACTTCTTCGACCCCTTCTGCTTCCGGCCGGTCATTGCGCCCATGCGCTTCATCATCTTCTGCATCTCCTGGAACTGCTTGACGAGCCGGTTCACGTCGGCAACCGTCGTGCCGCTCCCGTTGGCGATGCGTAGCCGCCGGCTGCCGTTGATGATCTCGGGTTTGCGCCGCTCGAGGGGGGTCATACTGCGGATGATCGCCTCGACAGGTTTCAGTGCGTCATCGCCGATCTCGGCGCCGCGCATCTCCTTGGGCATTCCCGGCATCATCCCGAGCACATTGCTCAACGGACCCATCTTCTTCAACGCTTGCATCTGCTCGAGGAAGTCGTCGAGGGTGAACTCACCCTCGAGCAACTTCTCGGCAGCCTTCTCGGCCTGATCCTTCTCGAACGCCTGCTCGGCCTGCTCGATGAGGCTGAGCACATCGCCCATGCCGAGGATCCGGCCGGCCATACGGTCGGGGTGGAACTGCTCGAAGTCCGCGAGTTTCTCACCGGTACTGGCGAACGCGATCGGTCGTCCGATCACCTCTTTCACACTCAGCGCCGCGCCGCCGCGCGCATCTCCGTCGAGTTTGGTGAGGATGACGCCGTCGATCGCAAGGGTCGCGTGGAACGCCTCAGCGACGGTGACAGCATCTTGACCGGTCATCGCGTCGACGACGAGGAACGTGTAGTGCGGCTCGATGGCGTCGCTGATCGCACGCACCTCGCGCATCATCTCGGCGTCGATGGCCAGACGGCCCGCCGTGTCGACGATGAGCACGTCGCGGCCCAGACGACGCGCCTCGGCCAGTCCGCGGAAGGCGGCGAGCATCGGGTCGCCCGGCTCGCTGAACACCGGCACGTCGATCTGGCGACCGAGGGTGCGCAGCTGCTCGACTGCCGCCGGGCGCTGCAGGTCGGCACCGACGAGCAGCGGCTGACGACCCTGGGCCTTGAACCAGCGCGCCAACTTCGCCGCGGTGGTGGTCTTGCCCGAGCCCTGCAGGCCGGCCATCAGCACGACGGTCGGTGGACGCCCGGCGTAGGTGATCCGCAACGTCTCGCCACCGAGCAGGGCGACGAGTTCGGCATTGACGATCTTGACGACCTGCTGGCCGGGATCGAGTGCCTCGGAGACGGTCGCACCGACGGCCTTGGCGCGGATGCGCTCGACGACGGTGCGGACCACCCCGACGTTGACATCGGCCTCGAGCAGCGCCGTACGGATCTCGCCGAGCATCTCGTCGACGTCGGCGGCGGTGAGGCGCCCCTTCCCGCGGAGGCGCTTGACGATTCCCTCGAGGCGTGAGGACAGCGAGTCGAACATGCGGCCGCTCACGCTAGCGGCGGGCCGGCTCAGCCCACCGAGACGATCTCGGTGACCACTCCCCCGTCGACGGCGACGTTCACCCGGTTGGTGCGCAGGTCGTCGGTGACGGCTAGATCGACACCATCGAGGCGCACGATGCGCAGTTCCCACCCGATACCGGCGGCCCGCTCGACGGCATCTGATTCAGCGAGCCCGACGAGTGCAGCCGCATCGGCAGGATCGACCATCGGGTCGACGATGTCGGGCACGGTCACGGTGTCGACCGGCACGGTGTCGACCGGCACCGTGGGCACTTCGGGCACGACGATGTACTCGTCGGTGACTGCGAGCACCGAGTAGTTGCCGCCGTCGGCGTCGGTGAACACATAGGCGGGCAGCAGCCACACCGTGCCATCCGTGTCCCACACCTGGGTGAGACCGAGCTCGACCGAGACGAGGATCACCTCGAGGGTCTCACCCTCCGCCGGCACCCCCGCATCGGCGGGCATTGCCATGTCGGTGGCGACACCACCGCGGGCGACACCGCCGCCGTACATACCCCACCCGAAGTCACCCGAGTTCAGACGGGCCAGACCGTCGGCCGTACTGACGATCGGATAGTTGGCATCCTGCTCGGGCTCGGCGAGCATTCCGCTCGCCCAGGTGAGGGCCGCGTCGGCGCCGTAGCCCGCGCTGACCGTGATCGGCACCTCGACACCGCCGAGGCTGCGAAAGCCGGTCACCGAGGCGCTCCAGTCGTCGGCGTACACGTCGAGCCGGTAGTCACCGACGTCGATGCCGAGATCGTCGAACAGCGACTCGGCCAGTCCTCGGGCCTCATCGGCGCTCGGCACACCGCTCGGCGGTGCAGGCTCGACGCACAACGACTTGATCGGCTCGGAGGTTGTGGGATCACTCGACGGCTCGACGCACGACACCGTGGCGCTCGAGTCGATCATGCCGTTGTACCACCACGACAACATCGCGTCGGCGGCGACGGTGAGGGTCGGCGCGCTGTAATCGTCGGGGCCGACCATCCAGCCGCCACCCATGTCGGCCGAGAGTCGACGCACGTCTCCCTCGACGCCGAGTGCGCGGGCCAGCGACACGACACGCTCCTCGGAGGGTTCGAGACCCGGCGCGAATCGCCACGAGCCAGCCTCGGTGCCGAGGTCGGGGAGCTCGCCGGTGAAGGAGTACTCGACGTCGAACCACGGCAGCATCGACATCTTCTCGTCCAGCGCCGCGCCACCGGCTGCGACGGACGGAGTGCCGCTCGCCCCGAGAGTGATCTTGCGCGGTGCTCCCGACATCGAGTCGGGTGCATCACCGCAGGCAACGAGGGCGATCGCACCGATCGAGGCGGTGAGGAAGAGGGTTCGCGTCCGCATGGGGGTCCTTCCGGTCGTGGTCTGCGGTTTCAGACGTCGCCGGGGCGCCGGCGGTTCCCGATCAGTCGCCGACGAGGGCGGCCACGTACTCGTCGGGGTCGAAGGGCACCAGATCGTCGATCCCCTCACCGAGGCCGACCAGCTTCACGGGCAGACCCAATTCGGTCTCGATGGCGAACACGATGCCGCCCTTGGCCGACCCGTCGAGCTTGGTCAGCACCACCCCGGTGAGCCCCGAATCAGCTCCACCGACCGCCGTCGCGGCACCGAACTGGCGCGCCTGGGTGAGTCCGTTCTGCCCCGTGGTTGCGTCGATGACGAGCAGCACCTCACTGACGGTGCCCCGCCCCTTGGCCGCAACTCGGCGCAGCTTGCCGAGCTCGTCCATCAGGTTCGACTTGGTGTGCAGGCGGCCGGCCGTATCGCCGAGCACGAGGTCGATCCGTCGTGCCGCAGCGCGTTCGATCGCGTCGAAGATCACCGCCGCCGGGTCGCCGCCCTCACTCCCTCGCACCAGCTCGACCCCACTGCGATCAGCCCACGTACGCAGCTGCTCGGCGGCCGCAGCGCGGAACGTGTCACCAGCCGCCAGGAGCACCGTGCGGCCGGCCTCGCGCTGCTGACGGGCAACCTTGCCGATAGTGGTGGTCTTGCCGACACCGTTCACACCGACGAACAACCACACGTCGGGTCCATCGGTCGCAGTGAGGTGCAGCGCTCGATCGGCGCCCCCGAGACGCTCGGTCATCTCGGCGCGCAGGGCACCGAGGAGTTCGTCGCCCGAGGTGAGCGACCCGTCGGCGACCCTGCGACGCAGGTGGTCGAGTAGCTCACTCGTCACACCCACGCCGACATCGGCGCGCAGCAGTGCCTCCTCGAGCTCGTCCCATGTCGTCGCCGGGATCCCGCTGCGTCCACGGATGGCGAGGGCCGCACCGCCGAGCAGGCCGCGAACTGTGGCGAGTCTGGGGCGCTGCGGCGCCGGGGTCGCCGTCGCGGCCGGACCCGCAGGAGACGACGCGGTCGTCGGGCTCGAGGTGCGCCGCGGACGCCGCGACCACCACACGACCCCGAGGCCGAACACGACGGCCACGACGAGCAGGACGAGGAAGATCCGCTCCATGACGATGTGAGGCTAACGGCCCGGTCTCAGGCCGATGCCGCAGCGCGCTCGACCACGACCTTCGACGAGCCACCCGGCTGCATGCTGACCCCGAGCAGGCTGTCGCCGGCCTCCATCGTGCGCTTCTGGTGGCTGACGATGAGCAGCTGGGCCTCGCGACGGAATTCGTGCACCAGACCGAGGAAGCGGTGGAGGTTGACATCGTCGAGCGCCGCCTCCACCTCGTCCATCACGTAGAACGGTGAGGGTCGGCTGCGGAAGACGGCGAACAAGAACGCGAGTGCGGTGAGGCTGCGCTCACCGCCCGAGAGCAACGACAACTTCTTGACGTTCTTGCCGCTCGGCTTCGCCTCGACCTCGATACCCGTCGCGAGGAGGTCGTCGGGCGATGTGAGGACGAGGTTGCCCGTCCCACCGGGGAAGAGCGTGGCGAAGAGGGAACTGAAGTGGCTTCGCACATCGGCGAACGCGGCCGAGAACACGGTCTGGATCTCGAGGTCGACGGCCTTGATCACCCGCAGGAGATCACGTCGGGTGTTCCGCACGTCCTCGAGTTGCTCCTCGAGGAACCGGTGCCGCTCCTGCAGTTCGTTGAACTCCTCGAGCGCGAGCGGATTGATCGGGCCCATCAACCGGAGTTCGCGCTCGAGATCGCGTACCCGGCCGGCCGGGGTCGATCCCTCCGGCACTGCGGGGGCTTCGGTCGCCTCAGCGGCCTCGGGTTCGAGATCGTGATCGCGCCGCAGCGACTCGATCGCACCCTCGAGGCGGATGCGCACCTCGGCCTCGTCGACCTCGATCCGGCGTCCCCGCTCGCGGAGCGTCTCGAGATCCTGCTCCACGGCGACCCGGCGGCGGCGGGCGTCGTCGAGGCGTCCGGCGATCGCCCGCACCTCGTCGCTCTGCCGACGACGAGCCTCGAGCAACTCGTTGTGCCTGACCTCGATCCGACGGCGGTGGCCCTCGACCACTGCGGCGAGACGCTCGACGGCCACCAGCGAGCGCTCGACGCGCAGGCGACGCTCGGCCGCTTCGGCCCGTGCCGCCACATCGGCGGCGAGCCGACGATCGGTCTCGTCGAGCCGGCGTTCGAGGAACTCGCGACGCTCGGCGAGTCCGGCAGCACGGACCTCGAGATCCTGTCGACGCCCAGCGAGCAACGCCGCCTGTGCATCGAGTCGTGCCCGAGCCTCACCCCGCGCCCGTGCCGCAGCCGCTTCAGCGACCTCCTCGGCCTCGAGGGCCGGGACGAGCGCATCGAGTTCGGCGACACGCGCCCGATCGCGTGCCGTGCGCTCGTCGACCTCGGCCACCGACCGGGCGACCGACTCGAGTTCGACCTGTGTCTCGCGCCGCTCGGCCTGCACGCGGGCGAGACCCTCGCTGTTCGCGGAGAACGTCGCATCGTGGGCATCGAGCCGACGGATCAGATCTGCCTCGGCCTGGCGCGCTCGTTCGAGTGCTCCACGCGCCGCAGCGAGCGCGTCGTCGACCCTGGCGAGCTCGGTGTTCGCCGCGGTGGCCCGATCGCGCGCCTCGTCGAGCGCTGCGGCGGTGGCCCCGGCGAGCGTCGCGCCGATCCGCCATCCGCTCGAGCCGAACCGTCCGCCGTCGTCGGTGACGACCACGAGTGTCGGATCACCGAGCGACAGATCGACGGCCTCGGTCCAGCTCGCGGCACGCACTGCCGCGACGAGCAGACGGTCGAGGAGCGCGTCGACACCATCGCGACGACCGCGCACGTGCGGGCGCACCGCTCCGGGGACCGATGTCGGGGTCGCCGTAGCTCGTGCACCCAGCGCGAGCACCGCGCCGTGCACGCTGCTCGCGGCGAGCGACGAGAGCGCGGCGCGGGCCGCCGCCGGCGACGCAACGACGACAGCGCGTAGTGATTCGCCGAGCGCAGCCTCGACGGCCGGCTCCCACCCCTCGTCGATCTCCACCAGCTCGAGCAGCGTGCCGAGCACACCGTCGACACCGACGAGGTGGTCGGCACCGGCGCGCGAGCGGGCATCCTCGAGCGCCATGTGCAGCGCCTCGGCGCGCGCCGACCACCGCGACGCCGTCTCCGCCGCGTCCTGACGCGCCGCGAGCGACGCGTCGTGGGTCGTCTCGGCGGCCAGACGTTCGGCCTCGGCGGCTTCGAGGTCGGCGACGAGAGAGGCCTCGATCTCGTGTGCTGCCTCGACCTCGCCACGGAGCCGATCGGCCTCGGCATCGAGACGCGCCGACCGTTCGGCCAACGCATCGTGCCGGGTCTGCAGGCGGCGCAGGTCGGACTCTGAGCGCTCGATGCCGGTACGCAGACTGCGCAGTTCGCCACGCACCTCGGCGGCCGCACTGGCCGCCGTCGATCCGCTGAGTTCGTCGATCTCGTCGAGGGTCGCCCGCCGACGTTCGGCGAACTCGGCCTCCTCGGTGGCCAGCGCCTCGGTGTCCGGTCCGAGGGCGGCCAATTCGCGCTCGGCGACGGCGAGGTCG
>JBJSXI010000041.1:0-9427 GCA_046086305.1 Ilumatobacteraceae bacterium | reverse complement strand
CCTCCCTGTCGACGGCAGCTTCCGCGGCGTGTGTCTGCTCAGCCACCTGCACTGGGACCACGTGCAGGGGTTGCCCTTCTTCGGCCCATTACTGGCCGCCGGATCCGAACTCGACGTCTACGCGCCGGCGCAGCCGGACGGTCGCACGGTGGCCGACGCGATGGACGACGCGATCCGTCCGCCGATGTTCCCGGTGGGTATCGGGCAGTTACCCGGGACGGTGCGGTTCCACGATGTCGTCGACGGAACGTTCACCGTCGGTCCTGCCGAGGTGATGGCGCGAGCGGTGCCCCACATCGGGCCGACACTCGGGTACCGCGTCACCTGGGCGGGTCGCTCGGTCGTCTATCTGAGCGACCATCAGCAGCCGACCGATGGGTCGTTCAGCGCGACCGACCCTGCGCTCGAACTCGCCGCCGGTGCCGACCTGCTCATCCACGACGCGCAGTTCACACCCACCGAGTTCGCCGACCGATCGACGTGGGGTCACTGCACGATCGACTACGCCGTGTGGTTCGCGCTCGAAGCGGGTGTGCGTTCGCTCGCCCTGTTCCACCACGATCCCGGTCGCACCGATGATCACCTCGACGACCTGACGGTCGAAGCCGTCCGTCAGGGGGCGCGTCGCGGTCTCGACGTGTTCGCCGCGCGCGAGGGGCTGTGCGTCGACGTCACCGGACCGCAGGCGTGATGGCTGTTGCCGCAGCGGTCGCGGTCGGCGTCGTGTTCCTCGTCGCCGCAGCGGCGAAGTTGGCCCGGCCGGAGTCGTGGCGATCGGGGGCGGGGGGACTTGGTGTGCCGGGACGCCTCGCTGCCGTGGTGCCGTGGATCGAGGTGCTGCTCGGCGCTGCACTCGTGGTGCAGTTCCGGCGCGGGCTCGTCGCGTGGCTGGCGATCGGGTTGCTCGTGGCCTTCACGGCGTTGCTCGTCGCAACCCTCGCCCGCGGTCGGCGTCCGGTCTGTGCGTGCTTCGGCAGCCTCCGGGCACGGCCGATCGGGGGGTGGACGCTGGTGCGCAACGCTGCGCTCATCGTGCTCGGGGTGGTCGCAGCGGTCGGGTGAACCGCGGGCGTCGTCGTCAGGCGAGTTCGGTGAGCAGGAACGCGAGGACGCGAGCCTCGTCGCGCCACGCGTCGTACCGCCCACTCGGCCCGCGATGGCCCGCACCGAGTTCGGTGCGCAGCAGGATCGTGCGCCCACTCGTCGACACCTCGCGGAGCCGAGCGACCCACTTGGCGGGTTCGTGGTATCGCACCCGCGGATCGTTGAGCCCCGCAGTGACGAGCAGCGCCGGATACGCGCCGGGCACGGTGTTGTCGTAGGGCGACCACGCCGCGATGTGCTCGGCGTCGGGGAGCCGGCGAGGATCACCCCACTCCTCCCACTCGTTCACCGTCAACGGCAGCGTCGGATCCGACATGGTGGTGATCACGTCGACGAACGGCACCTCGGCCACGGCGGCACGGAACATCTCGGGTCGCATCGTGACGCAGGCGCCGACGAGAAGGCCGCCGGCGCTGCCGCCCCTGATCGCCACTCGCGTGGCCGATCCCCATCCCTCTGCGACGAGATGATCGACGCAGGCCAGGGTGTCGGTGAAGGTGTTGATCTTCCGCTCGAGACGTCCGTCGAGGTACCAGTTGCGACCGAGCTCACCACCGCCACGTGGGTGCACGAGAGCCCAGACAGCCCCGCGATCGAGCAGGGCGAGGCGACCGACGCTGAACCACGGAGGAAGTGAGATCTCGTAGGCGCCGTAGCCGTAGACGACGAGGGGTGCCGAGCCGTCGACGGGTGTCTCGCGGTGACGTACCACGTCGACGGGGATGCGGGTTCCGTCGTCAGCGGTCGCCCACATTCGTGTGGCGACGTACACATCGAGATCGGTGTCGGGGACCTCGATCTGCTTGAGCATCGTGCGCACGCCGCTGAAGACGTCTTCCTCGAACACCGTGGCGGGGGACGTGAACGACTGGCGGACGAACCGCAGCGTCGTCGCGTCGTACTCGGGGTTCGCATCGAGTTCGACATCGTGGGGCTCGTCGCCGGTCGGGAGTGTGCGCTCGGAACCGTCACGGAAGAGGACGCGCAGCCGCGGCTGCGCGTCGACCCATTCGTGCAGCACGGCGTGATCGCGGAACGCCTCGACGGCGGTGATCCGCTGCCCGTCGACGGCCGGGACGAGTTCCTGCCAGTCGTCGGGGTGGTCGTCGGGGGCCGACATCACCCTGAAGTCGGTGGCATCGAGGTTCGTGAGCACCAGCCACCGGTCGCCCCAGTGGTCGAGTGTGTACTCGACCCCGTCGCGACGCGCCGTCACAAGAGTCGGGGTCCGCTCGGGCTCGGCGGCGGGGATCAGGTGCACTTCCGAGGTCGAGGTGCTCGCGCACTCGATGACGATCCATCGCTGACTGCGTGTCAGGCCGATCGTGACGTGGAAGCGCTCGTCAGGTTCGTGGAACACCTGCACGTCGTCGGCCTGCGGGGTGCCGATGAGATGACGCCAGACGGTGCAGGGTCGCATCTGCGCGTCGGGTGTCACGTAGAAGAGGGCAGCGCTGTCGGCCGACCAGGCCGTGCCGCCCCATGTGGTCCCCTCGAGTCGGTCGTCGAGGTCGGTGCCGCGATCGAGATCGCGGACGCGCATCGTGCACAGCTCGCCGCCGTCGACATCGCCGCTCCAGGCCACGAGCCGATGGCTCGGATCCACGTCGAAGTTCTGCAGTGCGAAGTAGTCGACCTCGGCGGCCTCGAGGTTCTCGTCGAGCAGCACGAACTCGGTCGCTGTCTCGATCGACCGACCACGGCAGTGGATCGGATAGGCGAGGCCCTCCACGGTGCGACTGACGTACCACCATGCGCCCGAGCGCACCGGAACCGACAGGTCGGTCTCTCGCGTACGACGACGGATGTCGGCGACGAGCGACTCGACGAGCTCGGCGCGACCGGCGAACCATTCGTCGGCGTAGGCGTTCTCGGCGCGCAGATAGGCCATGGTCTCCGGGTCGTCGCGATCGGCGAGCCACGCCCACGGGTCGTCGACCGCGCCGGTCGGGCGTTGCCAGGTGTGTGCGACGCGTCGGGCGATCGGGGGGGACACGCCGGGCAGGCTAACGACCCGGCTCGGTGAGGTGCCGCCCGCGACCCGACGGTAGGTTCCCCGGCGTGCGGGTGTGGATCGACCAAGACCTGTGCACCGGCGACGGCCTGTGCGTCGACCGCTGCCACGAGGTGTTCACCCTGCTCGAGGACGGCATCGCCTACGTCATCGAGAACGGGGTGGTGCTCAACGATCCGGGCGGTTCGGGCAGCCTGGCGGTCGTCGACCCGCGTGCCCAGCAATCGGTGATCGATGCGGCCTTGGCGTGCCCGGGTGAGTGCATCTTCATCGAGCTCGCCCAGGTGCCCTCGGTGCCGGCCGAGCCGCGGGTCGCGTCGGTGGCCTGACGCTGGGGTGGGCGTGGCGCCCACCAATTGTTACTATGCGGGTAGTGGAAATTCCCCATCCCCCAGGGAGCCGTTCGTGACGTCCTTCGACCTCGACCTCAGCAAGTACAACCTCGGCTGGAGCGACACCGATGTCGAGTACGCCTTCACACCCAAGAAGGGGCTCGACGAGGGTGTCGTCGACCAGATCAGTTGGTGGAAGGGCGAGCCGTCGTGGATGACGAAGTTCCGCCAGCGCAGTCTCACCCTGTTCGGGCGCAAGCCGATGGCCGACTGGTTCGCCACGAACATGCCCGACATCGACTTCCAGGACATCTACTACTACCTGCGCCCCGCGACGGATCAGGTGAGCGAGTGGGACGACCTGCCCGAGCAGATGAAGGCGACGTACGAGAAGTTGGGGATCCCCGAGGCCGAGCGCAAGTACCTCGCCGGCGTGACGGCGCAGTACGAGTCGGAGGTGGTGTTCCACCGCAACCGCGAGGACCTCGAGAAGCAGGGGATCCTGTTCTGCGACATGGACACCGCCCTGCGCGAGTACCCCGAGCTCGTGAAGCGATACTTCGGCACGGTGATCCCGCCCGGTGACAACAAGTTCGCCGCGCTCAACTCGGCGGTGTGGTCCGGTGGCTCGTTCATCTACATCCCGCCGGGTGTCGAGTGCGAGATGCCGCTGCAGGCCTACTTCCGCATCAACAGCGAGAACGCCGGACAGTTCGAGCGCACCCTGATCATCGCCGACGAGGGCAGCCAGGTGCACTACATCGAGGGGTGCTCGGCGCCGGTGTACACCAACGACTCGCTGCACTCGGCCGTCGTCGAGATCGTCGTCAAGCCCCACGCACGGGTCACCTACACGACGATCCAGAACTGGTCGCCGAACGTGTACAACCTCGTCACCAAGCGGGCTCGCGTCGAGGAGGCGGGCCACATGGAGTGGATCGACGGCAACATCGGCTCGAAGCTGACGATGAAGTACCCGAGTGTCTATCTCGTCGGTCCGAAGGCCACCGGTGAGGTGCTCTCGGTTGCCTACGCCGGGCCCGGCCAGCATCAGGACGCCGGCGCGAAGATGGTGCACGCGGCCCCGGAGACCAGCAGCAAGATCGTCTCGAAGAGCATCTCCAAGGACGGCGGCATCACCACCTATCGAGGTCTGGTGCGGGTCGAGGAGGGCGCGCACGGTTGCAAGAGCCATGTGCAGTGCGATGCGTTGATCCTCGACGAGGAGAGCGAGAGCCGCACCCTGCCGTACATGGAGGTCGGCGAGCGCGACGCACAGATCGGTCACGAGGCCACCGTGTCGAAGATCGCCGACGAGCAGCTCTTCTACCTGATGAGCCGTGGCCTCTCGCAGGAGCAGGCGATGGGCATGGTCGTGAACGGGTTCATCGAGCCGATCACGCGCACCCTGCCGATGGAGTACGCCGTCGAGTGGAGCCGGCTGATCGAACTGCAGATGGAGGGCAGCGTCGGCTGAGTCGGTGGGGCAGAATTGGCGTGTGCCGATGCGCCACGACTGCCGACATTTCGAGAGCCGCACCTACGCCAACGGCGAGACGGTGCGCAAGTGCAACCTCGATCTCGCACCCGAGGCGCCGTGGCGGTGCCCCGAACCGTGCGTGAAGTTCGACCGGCGCATCGACGTCGGGTGGACCTACGGCTCGATGGTCGCCCCGTCGACACCGGTCGAACCCCCGGGGCTCGGTGACGGCTCGGCGGCGGCCGTGCTCGACGAGGCGGAGGAGGTCGTGAACTCGATCGGCGCGCAGGTCCTCGCTGAGTTCGCCGCCGAGCAGACCACGCGCAGCGGCCGTTGGCGCCGACTGTTCCGCCGCCGCTGAGGTGCCGTCGAGGCGTGGCCCGGCTGGGCGATTTGCACTACGCCGATAGTAGAATTTCGGCCGTGACGACCTCCCTGACCGACGTCGACCCGTCGGCCCCGGATCTCGCCGAGCGACGTTCGGCGGCCGAGCGTGCCGCAGCGATGGACCTGCCCCGCCCCGATCAGGAGGTCTGGCGCTACAGCCGCATCGGCGAGCTCGATCTCGAACGGTTCCGCCCTGCCGCGGCAACCACCGAGGTGCGTGGCGCCGACGCGCTGCCTGCGTCGGACGGCGCCGAGGTGCTCGCGGGAGCAATCGTGCACGATGTGTTCGACGAACTCAGCGCTGCGCACCACCGCACCGTCTCGATCGCGGTGCCGCCGCGCACGGTGCTCACCGAGCCGATCATCGTCACCCACCGGATCGCAGTCGACGGTGTTGCCGTCTATCCCCGTCTCGTCGTCGACGCAGGTGAGGATTCGGAGTTCACCGTGATCGAGCAGTTCGAGTCTGCCGAGGATGTCACCGCCCTCGTGGTGCCTCGCCTCCTGCTGCGCACCGGCCGCGCGGCGCGGGTGGGCTATCTGGCCCTCAACCTCCTCGGCCGCAAGGTCTGGCAGATCGGACATCAGCAGTCGGTGGGCGAGCGCGATTCGTCGACCCTGCTCGCGACCGTGGCGTTGGGTGGCGACTACGCGCGTGTGCGCACCGATGCCCGCGTCATCGGCCAGGGGGCGAGCACCCGGCAGATCGCGCTCTACTTCGCCGACGGCGAGCAGATGCACGACTTCCGCACCCTGCAGGACCACATCGCCCCGAAGACCCACAGCGACCTGCTCTTCAAGGGAGCGGTGAAGGACAGGGCGAAGAGTGTGTACACCGGCCTCATCCGCATCGGTGAGGATGCGCGTGGCGCCGCCGCGTTCCAGACGAACCGCAACCTCACGCTGTCGGAGGGGGCGTGGGCCGAGAGCGTGCCGAATCTCGACATCCGCAACAACGATGTTCGCTGCAGCCATGCGAGCACCGTCGGACCGATCGACGACGAGCAGCGTTTCTATCTCGAGAGTCGAGGTATCGAGCCGCAGGTGGCCGAGCGACTCGTCGTGCTCGGGTTCTTCGACGAGGTTCTCGCCGCACTGCCGGTCGGTGCGATGCGTGCAGACCTGCGTGCGCGTGTCGCCACCAAGCTGTCCGATGGCGAGGGGGTCGGTCGATGAGTACTTTCGTGTGCGCCTTCGCCGATCTCGCCGACGGCTCGGCCACGAGGTTCGAGGTCGCCGGACGGATGGTGGCAGTGATCCGGATCGGTGACGACGTCTATGCGATCGGGGACACCTGCAGCCACGCCGATGTGTCGTTGAGCGAAGGCCAGGTGTGGTGCGACACCAAGGAGATCGAGTGCGTGCGGCACGGAAGTGCCTTCAGCCTCGTCACCGGCGAGCCGAACACGCTGCCGGCCACCCAGCCGGTGCCGGTGTTCGTGGCGAAGGTCGTCAACGGCATGGTCGAAGTGGAGGTGGGGCAGTGAGCGAGCTGCGTATCGAAGGTCTCGTCGCGTCGGTCGAGGGCACGCGGATCCTCCACGGGATCGATCTCGTCGTGAGTTCGGGTGAGGTGCACGTCATCATGGGGCCGAACGGCGCGGGCAAGAGCACGTTGTCGGCGGTGGTCATGGGGCGACCCGGGTACACCGTCGAGAGCGGCACGGTCACCCTCGATGGAGTGGATCTGTTGTCGCTGCCCGCGTGGCAGCGCGCTCAGGCGGGTCTGCACCTCGTGATGCAGTACCCGACCGAAGTGCCCGGCGTGATGCTCGCCGATGTGATGAACGAGGCGATGGCGGCGCGAGGTCGGCCGACTGCCGGCCTGCACGGCGTACTCGAGGCCGAGGCGGCGCGCATCGGTCTGGCGACGGCGCTGCTCGATCGGCCGTTGAACGTCGATCTGTCCGGTGGTGAGAAGAAGCGCAACGAGACGCTGCAGTTGGCAGTGCTGGCGCCCCGGATTGCCATCCTCGACGAGCTCGATTCAGGACTCGACATCGATGCGCTGCGCGACTGTGCCCAGCGCGTAGAGGATGCGACCAACGACCCGGACGTCCGTCTGGGTGTGTTGGCGATCACCCACTACAACCGGCTGCTCGAACAACTCCATCCCGATCGGGTGCACATCCTCGTCAAGGGACGCATCGTCGAGTCGGGAGGACCCGAGCTGGCCGACCGTCTGGAACGCGACGGGTACGAGGCGTTCCAGCCCAACGGCTGACTATCCGGCCACTGTTGGATCAGATCGCCCGGAGGCGACGGATCCGCTCTTCGGTGCTCGGGTGGGTGCTGAACAGACGAGCCATGCTCGAGGTGCGTCCGCCGCGCAACTCCTGGAGCGGGTTGTGGATGTAGGCCTGGGCTTGGGCCGGGGCGATGGCCATCGGTCGCCGTGCGGCGAGGACCTCGATGCGCTCGAGAGCGTCGGCGAGCGCTTTACCACTGCCGAGCAGTTCGGCTGCACCGCGGTCTGCCTCGAACTCGCGTGACCGACTGACCGCCATCTGGATGAGCGATGCGGCGATCGGCGCGAGCAACGACGTCAGCAGCAGGGCGATCGGGTTGGGGCGGTCCTCGTCGTTACGGCCTCCGGCGAACATGCTGGCGAACATGGCCATCTGGGCGATGTAGCTGATTGCGGTGGCGATCGCTGCAGCGACCGAACCGATGAGGATGTCGCGGTGCTTCACGTGCATGAGCTCGTGTGCCATCACTCCCTCGATCTCGTGGCGCGGCATGCTCTGCAGGAGCCCCGAGGTGGCACACACCACGGCGTGGCGCGGCCCTCGTCCCGTTGCGAATGCGTTCGGCTGTTCGCTCGGCGAGATGGCCACGCGGGGCATCGGGAGGCCGGCGCGTGACGCGAGCGAGGCGACCATGTCGTAGAACTCGGGTGCCTCGTGGCGCTCGATCACATGGGCGCGGGCCGAGGCCAGCGCGAGGCGGTCGCTGAACCAGTACGAGCCACCGACCATGACAAGGGCGATCATCACACCGATCGTGAACGAGCCGCTGCTGCCGCCACCGAGGGCTCCGGCGACGGCGACGATGAGCCCGCCGAGTGACGCCAGCAGGACGGTGGTCTTCATGGTGTTCTTGAACATCGGATTCCTCGTGGGGGTTGTCGCAGGGTGGAGGGGAGCGTGTGTCAGAAGTCGAAGATCTCGCCGAGGACGCTCTTGCGCTTCTTCTTGTAGTCGTAGGAGCGGGAGTGGTCGGAGTCGGGTCGACGGCGGTCGTCATCGTCAGACCGGCGGGGTGCCGGGGCGGCGGATCGCTCGATGATCTTGTCGAGCTCGCCACGATCGAGCCACACCCCACGGCAGTCGGGGCAGTAGTCGATCTCGATGCCCTGTCGATCGGACATCACGAGGGTGGCATTGCAGTTCGGGCACTTCACAGGGTCCTCCACGGGTTCCATCGGCTCGTTGCGGTCAACTGCCGAAGGTCTCTCCCGGCCCTGCGGGCCCCTCGCACCGGGACCTTTCGGTCCGTCCTGACGACACGAGGTCGGGGGGATACTCCCCTTCGTTCTCAGGAATTATAGGGACGTTCCGTAACCTTGTCGCTGTGACCGAGGAGAAATCGCACCCCAACGTCGAGAAGGTCCGGGCGGCTGCCGCGGAGCGAGGGCTCGAGTTGCGGATCAGGACGTTTCCCGAGGGCACACGCACCGCGGTCGACGCGGCGAACGCCATCGGCGTGTCCGTCGGGCAGATCGTGAAGAGTCTGATCTTCGCCGTCGACGGCGAGGTCGTGCTGGCCTATGTGAGCGGCGCGAATCAACTCGACGAGGCGAAACTCGCGAGCGCTGCAGGGGGAGCGAAGTGCACTCGGGTCGATGCCGACACCGTGCGGTCGACGACCGGGTTTCCGATCGGCGGCGTGCCTCCCTTTGGCCACACAACTCAGCTACGCGTGTTCGTTGACCCGGACTTGTTGCAATACGACGAGGTGTGGGCCGCTGCGGGAACGTGGAACGATGTGTTCCCGATTGCACCGGATGATCTCGTTCGCGCCAGTGGTGCGGCGGTCACCGACTTAAAGCGCGGCTAACTTCGACGGTTGCCGTCTCTGACCTCCTACGATTTCACCGTGGCAAAGTCG
>JBJSXI010000040.1:0-9270 GCA_046086305.1 Ilumatobacteraceae bacterium | reverse complement strand
CTGGCCGCCGCCGTGGCCGTCGCGTCGGTCGGTGGGCCCTCGGGTGCCGCCGACATCGGCACCATCGCGCCGGGCGCAGGGGCGGATGCAGCCGTCGGAGCGACGGCGCCGTTCGTCGACATGGAGGTCGTCACGATCTTCCAGACGGGATCGCTCACGTCGACGGTGCGCTCGGCAGCGATCTCCGCAGCGACATCGGTCGGTTCGCCTTCAGCCATCGGCCGCGGGTTCACCGCACCGCTCGTGCGCGTGCGGCGCGGTGCGACCGTCGTCCAGCAGTCGCTGGGCAGTGGGTGGGCATTCCCGATGGCGATCACTGCGTTCAGCGTCGACGTCGTGCGGGCGCTGATGGGCCGAGCCAACTCGGCGCCGCTGGCAGCGGGGCAGGTCGTGATGGGCCAGACCTCGGCGGCGCTCCGCGGTGCGCAGGTCGGTGACCTGCTCGACTTCCGACTCGCCACGGGTGCCACCCTCACCTTCGTCCTCGGCCGCATCGCTCCGGACATCGAGGTGGGTGGCACCGAGATCGTGATGTCGCTCGATCAGGCCACGCGGCTCGGCGCGACGAGCGACACGAGCGTGGTCATCTTCTCGCCTCTCGACCGTACGGCGATCATGTCGGCGCTCCAGCGCAACGGCCTGATCGGCAACTCGGCCGTTCGAGTCCGCACGACGTGGGATCCCTTCGATCCGGATCTGACGCTCAGCCTCGCCCGCACCAAACAGTTGCTCGGCGAGTTCGACATCGATTACGCCAACCTCACCGCCGACGGCTGGACGTCGATCAACCCGACATGGCTGGCGAACAACCTCCCGTCGTCCCGTGAGCTGTACCCCACGGGGGTCCGTGCCCGCTGCCACAAGACCATCGCGGCCAACCTGCGGTCTGCGCTCACCGAGATCAACACGTCGTACCCGTTCCTCGTGAACAACTCGTCCGATGCGCTCGCGTCGACGACGGGCATCGACGTGGTGAATACGAACACCTACGGGGGCTGTTCGTCGGGTCAGGCGCGGTTCTCGAGATCGAGTTCGACGATCGGGTCGATCTCCCGCCACTCGTGGGGTCAGGCGATCGACATGAGCACCGTTGCGAATTGTCAGGGCTGCATCCCCAAGTTCGATTGCAGGATCGTGCGCGTGTTCCGCAAGTTCGGTTTCTCGTGGGGCGGGAACTACCTCCGGCCCGATGGCATGCACTTCGAGTGGGTGGGCGAGGCTCGCAACAACTTCGCGTATCCGTCGACCTACTGCCCCAACACGGTTGCCGCCTCGCTCGGTGTGGCATCTGCGCCTGACGCTCGGGCCGTGCTCTTCGCCGACCACGGGTGGACCGATCACTGAGCTCCACTGGGGCTAGCCTCCCGGGCGTGTCGACGCGATTCGTGATCATCGGCGGAGGGCCTGCCGGGAACACCGCAGCAACCCACGCCGCACGGATGGGTGCACAGGTCACCCTCGTCGAGCGAGACGTGATCGGTGGAGCTGCCCATCTCTGGGACTGCATCCCGTCGAAGACGATGATCGCCACGGGTGGGGCGATGAGTTTCACCCGGCGTCTCCGCGGGATGGGACTCGAGGAGCAGGTGGCCGGGGTCGATGTCGACGCGCTCACCGAGCGGATCGAGCACATCAAGGGCCATCTGCGCGCCGATACGACGGATCTCCTGCGAAGCCAGGGGGTCGAGCTGCTCGCAGGTAGCGCGCGATTCGTCGGCACGCACGAGATCGAGGTCACGGGCTCAGCCGGTTCCCGCCGTATCGCCGCGGATGCGGTTCTCGTGGCAACGGGTTCGAGTCCACGTATCCCGTCGTGGTGTCACCCCGACGGTGAGCGGATCCTGACGACCCGCGAGTGCTACCCGCCGCGCATCTTCCCGACCAGTGTCACGGTCATCGGGTCGGGAGTGACGGGTGTCGAGTTCGTCCACATGTTCTCGAGCTTCGGCGCCGAGGTCACCCTCGTCGTGAGTCGTCAGCAGGTGCTCCCGCAAAAGGATCCCGAGGTGGCTGCGGTGCTGGAGGACGACTTCCTCCGGCGCGGGGTGCGACTCCTCAAAGGGGCGCGCGCCACGTCGATCGATCGAGAGGGTGACGAGGTCGTCGTGCGGTGCGACGACGGGCGTGTGGTTCGCAGTAGCCACGCGGTGTTGGCGATCGGCTCGGTCCCGAACACTTCGGGACTCGGACTCGAGGACATCGGCGTCGAACTCGACCGGAACGGCTATGTGGTCATCAATCAGGCCTGCCAGAGTTCGCTCGCGCACATCTACGCGGCGGGTGACGTCTCGGGCAAGTTGCCGTTGAGCAGTGTCGCGTCGGTGCAGGGACGCAAGGTCGCCGAGCACGTCATGGGCGTCCAGAAGATGGGGTCACGTCGTCTCGACTACGACAAGGCCGCGAGTGCCATCTTCACCGAACCGGAAATCGCCGATGTTGGCCTCGCCGAGGCCGAGGCATTCGCCGAGGGACGCAAGATCCGGGTGACCAAGGTGCCCTTCAGCGCCACACCCAAAGCCCTCATCAACAACGACCCACGAGGCTTCGTGAAGATCATCAGCGATCCGGCCACCGGTGTCGTGCTCGGCGGATCGATCGTGGGACGTCATGCGGCCGAGTTGATCAGCGTGATCGCCCTCGCGGTCACGGCGGATCTGCGGGTGAGCGACATCGTCGAGAGTCTGCTCGTCCACCCGGCGCTCTCCGAGGCGTTGGCCGAGGCGGCCGACTGATCCGGCGCGTCAGCCGATGACGACGACGACGTCGCCGGCGCCGACCGTCTCGCCGGCAGACACCTTGATCTCCCTCACGGTGCCGCCGGTGTCGGTGGTGATCTGGTTCTCCATCTTCATCGCCTCGAGCACGACGACGGCCTGACCGGGTTCGACGACCTGGCCGACCTCGACGAGCACCTTGACGATCGTTCCCTGCATCGGCACCGTGATGGTGCCGTCGCCTGCGGCGCCTGCAGCGGATCCCTGGGCGGCGCGAGTGGCGCGCTTGTTCGGCGCGGATCCCGCTGCGGCGGGGGCGGTGGGCGTCTCGGGGAGCCACAGCTTCACGCCGAAACGCTTGCCGTTCACCTCGACGGTGGTCGTGCGTTCGACGAGACCCGAGGTGTCGGCGGCTGTAGCCGGCGCGTGACGAGGGATGTGCGACAGGTCGAGCCGCTCCTCGACCCACTTGGTGCTGTGGGTCATCGCCTGGAAATCGGGGTGGCGCAGGATCGCCAGGTCGGCGGGCACGGTGGTGGCGACGCCCTCGACGACCAGTTCTTCGAGCGCCCGGATGGTGCGCGCGATCGCTGTCGGTCGGTCCTTGCCCCACACGATCAACTTGCCGATGAGATTGTCGTAGTACTGGCTGATCGTGTCGCCCGACTCGTAGCCGGCATCGAAGCGCACGCCGAAACCGTCTGGGGCGACGAGGCGGGTGATCGTCCCGGGTGAGGGGAGGAATGCGCCGCCGGCCGGATCCTCGGCGTTGATCCGGACCTCGATGCCATGACCGCGGCGCTGTGCGGCGATCTCGGTCTGGCTCATCGGCAGGGGTTCGCCACTCGCGACCCTGATCTGCCACTCGACGAGATCGATCCCCGTGATGACCTCGGTGACAGGATGCTCGACCTGGAGGCGCGTGTTCATCTCGAGGAAGAAGAACTCGCCGTCCTGATAGATGAATTCGACGGTCCCGGCATTGTGGTAGCCGACGGCGCGGGCGGCCTTGATCGCCGCCTCGCCCATTGCGTCCTCGACCCCATCGGCCATCCCGGCGGAGGGTGCCTCCTCGATCAGCTTCTGGTGTCGCCGCTGTGCCGAGCAGTCGCGTGTACTGACCCACACCACATTGCCGTGATGGTCGCCGACGACCTGCACCTCGACATGTCGCGGCCAGGTGAGGTACTTCTCGACATAAATCTCGTCACGACCGAAGAACGCCCTTGCCTCACGCTGGGCGCTCTCCATCGCCCCGGGCACCTCGGCGGCGGTCCGCACGACCTTCATCCCCCGACCACCGCCTCCGTAGGCGGCCTTGATCGCCACGGGCCATCCGAACTGATCTCCGAAGGTGATGATCTCGTCGGCAGTGGTGACGAAGTCGGTCGTCCCCGGCACGATCGGCGCCCCGCCGCGCAGTGCCGCACGGCGGCTCGAGACCTTGTCACCCATCTCGTCGATCGCCTCGGGCGGGGGACCGATGAAGGCCACACCCTGTGCAGTGATGGCCCGGGCGAAGTCGGCATTCTCACTGAAGAACCCGTACCCGGGGTGCACACCATCGGCACCGCTCCGGTCGATCGCCGCGAGGATCGCAGTCGTGTTGAGATAACTCTCGGCCGCCGTCTGCCCACCGAGCGCGAATGCCTCGTCGGCGAGCCTGACGTGCAGTGCATCGCGATCGAGTTCGCTGTACACCGCCACAGTGCGGATCCCCATCTCCCGAGCCGCCCGGATGACCCGAACGGCGATCTCTCCGCGGTTGGCGATCAGGATCTTGGTGAGCACAACTGGCAATCTTGTCGGAGTGGACCCCCTCCCCGCCACCTCGCGTCATGCACCCGTGTCGTGGCCGCCCGGTTGGACGGTCAGGGTGGTCGAACGCACGGGCAGCACGAACGCCGATCTGCTCCGGGCTGCGGCCGAGGGCGCGCCGGATCGGACCGTCCTCATCGCCGGCTATCAGGACGCAGGCCGCGGTCGCTTGGCCCGGCGGTGGGAGTCACCACCCGGAGCGAATCTGCTCATGTCGGTGCTCTTCCGGCGAGTCGGTGCCGCTGTGACGGTGCTCCCGCATCGTCTCGCGCTCGCTGCGCTGACAGCGGCGCGTGTGTGCGGAGGCGTCGACGCGCAGCTGAAGTGGCCGAACGACCTCGTCGTCGACGACCGCAAGGTGGCCGGCCTGCTCAGCGAGGTGTGTCCCGATCCCGACGACACCACCACATCGGCCGTCGTCGTCGGCCTCGGCATGAACGTCGGATGGGCGCCGCCGGGTGCGGCGATGTTCGTCGACCGGGTCGATCCACTCCGTGTCGCCGCGGTGGTCCTCGAGGCGTTCGGTGTACTTGGTGACGACGCGCACGTCGCCACCGAGTACCGGAGGCATCTCGCCACTCTGGGCCGGCGTGTCCGTGTCGAGTTGGCCTCCTCGATCGTCGAGGGCCGGGCTGTCGATCTGGACGACGACGGGCGACTCGTCGTGCTCGATGATTGCGGCATCAGCCACCATTTCGCCGCGGGTGACGTCGTGCACCTCCGCTGAGCTGGCGGACAGGCCATACTTGGCCACCGTGCCGACCGTTCGGGAAAGTCTCGTGATCAGCGGGGTGTGGATCGTCGAGCCGACGCTGCACGGTGATCAGCGCGGCATGTTCATCGAGACGTATCGCCGCGAGTGGTTCCCTGCGGCTCGGGAGATGATCCAGGCAAATCGGTCGAACAAGCAGCAGGGCGCGCTCGTCGGCCTGCATTATCACCTCCATCAGGCCGACTACTGGTACTGCCCGGTCGGCACGATCCGTGTCGTGCTCCACGACTTGCGAGCGGGTGGACCCACGGACGGCGCGACCGAGGCGTTCGACATCAGCGGCGACAATCATCTGGGTGTGTACATCCCACCGGGTGTCGCGCACGGATTCGCGGCGCTCACGGATGTCGTCATGACCTACCTCGTCGACGGGTACTACAACCCTGCCGACGAGCTCGGCGTTCGGTACGACGATCCGGTCATCGGCGCCGATTGGGGTGTCGACGATCCCGTGATCAGCGAGCGCGATCGGACGAACCCTCTGCGTGCCGAACTGACGGCGGGCCGTCGGCCGTACTGGCCGATGAGGACCTGAGATGCGTCAGTTCGTCACCGGTGCTGCCGGGTTCATCGGGTCCAACTACGTACGACGTGTGCTGCGGACGACCGACCATGAGGTGACGATCTACGACGCGCTCACGTATGCGGGAAATCTCGAGAGCATCCGTGACCTCCTCGATGACCGGCGGTGCAGTTTCGTGCATGCCGACATCTGCGACCAGGACGATGTGAGCCGGGCGATGGCTGGCCACGATGTCGTCGTCCACTTCGCCGCCGAGAGTCATGTCGACCGGAGCATCGCTGACCCGTACGCGTTCGTGCGGACGAACTGTTTCGGCACCAATGTGATCTGCGACGTCGCTCGACGGGTCGGCGTCGACAAGTTCGTCCACATCAGCACCGACGAGGTGTACGGAAGTATCGACGTCGGGTCGTTCGTCGAGACGGATCGACTTGGTCCGCGTTCCCCGTACAGTGCTTCGAAGGCAGGCAGTGACCTCATCGCGCTCAGCTACGTCACGACCTACGGCCTCCCCGTGGTCGTCACGAGGTGCAGCAACAACTTCGGCCCGTATCAGTTTCCGGAGAAGTTGATCCCTCTGTTCACGACGAACCTGCTCGACGGTCGGACGGTGCCGTTGTACGGAGACGGTGGGAATGTCCGCGACTGGATCCATGTCGACGATCACAACCGGGCGGTCGAGGTGGTGCTTGAGCGCGGTGTCGTCGGCGAGATCTACAACATCGGCGCCCACCACGAGTTGACGAATCGCGAGCTCACATACCGTCTGCTCGAGTTGTGCGGACGCGACGAGTCGTCGATCGAGCCGGTCGCCGACCGGCTCGGCCACGACCGGCGGTACTCGGTCGACACGTCCAAGATCGCCGGTCTCGGTTGGCATCTCGAGCGGGCGCTGGACGACTCGCTGGCCGACACGGTGAGTTGGTACCGCGACAACCGTTGGTGGTGGGAACCGCTCAAGCACAAGGCTGGCCTGTGAGGGTCTTCGTCACGGGCGCGCGAGGTCAACTGGGTACCGAACTCGTCGGCGTGTGTCGAGCAGCCGCTGACGACGTGGTGGCATCCGAGGTCGACATCACCGATCGCGACGCCGTTCACCAGGCGATCTGTGGGGTGCAGCCCGACGTCGTCGTCAACTGTGCAGCCTGGACCGCCGTCGACGCGTGCGAGTCGGATCCGCTGCGGGCCGATCTGGTGAACGGGCTCGCCGTGCGCTGGATCGCCGAGGCGTGCACGCGGGTCGATGCCCACCTCGTCCACCTGAGTACCGACTACGTCTTCGACGGAACCCTCGACCGGCCGTACCGCGAGGATGACCCGCCCTCACCACTCAGCACATACGGGCGATCGAAGTGGCGCGGCGAACGCGAGGCAGCGATGCTCGGCACATCGTCGACCATCGTCCGGACGTCCTGGGTGAGCGGGTACCACGGAGCCAACATGGTGCGCACGATCCTCGACCTTGCGGCGAGGTCCACGTCGCTGTCATTCGTCGACGATCAGGTCGGTCACCCGACCTTCACGGCAGACCTGGCCCCCGTCCTGCGCCGACTGGCCGTTGATCGGCTCAGTGGCATCGTCCACGTGACGAACCAGGGTGTGTGCTCGTGGTTCGAGTTCGCCCGGGCAGTGGTGGCGTCGTCCGGACGCGACCCCGACATGGTGCAACCGATCGGCACTCGTGACCTGGTGCCCGCCCGACCCGCGCCGCGTCCTGCGAACTCGGTACTCGACAATGCGGTCCTTCGCGGCGCCGGCCACGCCCTGCTGCGTCACTACCGAGAACCGCTCGACGAACTCGTCGCCGCACTGCGCACGACTTGCTGATCCGATCAGGTCGGAGGACGTTCGGCCTCGGCCCGGTGTTCGAGGTACCAGTCGATGGTGCGGCGCAGTCCCACCTCGAACGGTGTGCGTGCCGTCCATCCGAAGAGGGACTCGGCCCGACCAGGGTCGACCCGCCGTCGGGGCTGGCCATCAGGCTTGCTCACGTCCCAGACGAGCTCACCGGTGTAGCCCACCATGGCCGCGATCATCTCGACGGTCTCCCGGATGGTGATCTCGTGATTCGTCCCGAGGTTCACCGGCTCGGTCCCCTCGTACCGTTCGGCTGCGAGGACGATGGCCTCCGCAGCGTCGTCGACGTAGAGATACTCACGACTCGCGACACCGGTGCCCCAGACGTCCATCGTCTGTTCGCCGCGTTCGACCGCCTCGACACAGCGCTTGATCCGAGCCGGGATGACGTGGCTGACCGACGGATGGAACTTGTCACCCGGCCCGTACAGGTTGGTGGGGATGAGATAGGCGAAGCGCTGTCCGTACTGCTGATGGTTCACCTGCGCATGAACGAGGTGTGCCTTCTTGGCGATGCCGTACGGGGCGTTGGTCTCCTCGGGGTAGCCGTCCCAGAGGGACGACTCGTGGAACGGGACCGGGGTGTGTTTCGGGTATGAGCACACGGTGCCGAGCAAGACGGTCTTGGTGACCGTGGGGCACGTGCGTGCCGCCTCGATGAGATGGGTCCCCATGAGCAGGTTGCTCAGGTAGAGCGGCGCCGGCTCCGCCTGGTTGTAGCCGATACCACCGACACGCGCCGCGAGGTGGATGACGTGGCTCGGCGTGGTCTCGGCGAGCAACTGCTCGGCGACCCCGGGTCGGGTGAGGTCGAAGTCTGCCCGACGTGGGACGGCGACATCGGCACCGTGGTCGCGCAGGAGACGCACGACCACCTGACCGAGGAATCCGGCACCGCCCGTCACGGTCACGCGGCGCCCGGCCCAGAACGAAGACATGACGGTGATGCTACGACCGTTCGGCCATGATGGCGGAGTGCGGGTCGCCTACACCCTCGAGCAGTGTTGGCACCGGGTTCCGGGTGGGACGGCAGTCAGCGCGCTGCGGATCGCCGAGCACCTCGCCCGTCACACCGACGTCGAGGTCGTCGCGGTGGCCGGCCGTCACCGTCAGGCGCCACTGCCGCCGTGGCGTCCACCGGTCCCGGTGCGTGCGCTTCCCCTGGCGTCCCCCTGGCTGTATGAAGCTTGGCTCCGAACCGGCTGGCCGCGGGTCGAGCGGGCCACCGGACCTGTCGACGTGGCTCACGCGACGACGATCGTGCCGTGTCCGACTGCGGCGCGTCTCGTCGTCACGATCCACGACCTCGCCTTCCTCCACGAGCCGCAGTACTTCACCCGACATGGCGTCGCGCTCTTCCGACGCAGCCT
The DNA here is from genome assembly GCA_046086305.1 of Ilumatobacteraceae bacterium. Lineage (GTDB taxonomy): Bacteria > Actinomycetota > Acidimicrobiia > Acidimicrobiales > Ilumatobacteraceae > UBA668. The sequence goes on along the minus strand of JBJSXI010000040.1, from coordinate 216 downwards.
CGAGCGAGTTCGTCGGCACGCGGATCTCGTGCTCTGCCCGAGCACGGTCACGCTCGAGGACTGCGTCGCCGCAGGGATCGGCGCCGACCGACTGCGCATCCTGCCGCTCGGGGTCGAGGCGGCTGTGGCGACCGGCGAGCAGGTCGCCGCTGTCCGCGAGCGCCTCTCGCTGCCCGATCGTTTCGTCCTGTTCGTCGGCACGCTCGAGCCGCGCAA
>JBJSXI010000039.1:0-33709 GCA_046086305.1 Ilumatobacteraceae bacterium | reverse complement strand
CGATCGCCGAGCTGGCGCCAGAGGGTGGGATGAAGGCGATGGGTGCGGTGATCGCCGCCGTGCGCGCTGCCGCTGGGCCGACCGCCGACGGGGCGCGGATCGCCACCCTCGTCAAGGCCGCCCTGAGCTGACCGATCGACCGGCGCGTATGTCGCGCCTAGAGTGCGCGACGCGGGCCCCGGGGGCGGGCCGGAGAGGGGTGGGTTGCCATGTCGGAGCGCATCGTGCCGTTCACCGACAACTACGAGGACGAGTCGAACCTCGAGGGGTACCAGTTCAACTTCCGGTGTGAGCGATGCGGCAACGGCTATCGCTCGCCCTACCAACCCGACGTGAAGGAGAAGGGCCGCGGCCTGCTGAGAGCTGCTGGCGGTCTGCTCGGCGGTCGCCTCGACGACCTCGCTGGCGCCGCCGACGAGATGGCCTGGAATCGCTCCACGAATTCGAAGGCCAAGGACAAGGCACTTGCCGCGGCCGTCGAGGCCGTGCGCCCGCACTTCAAGCAGTGTCGCGGGTGCGGAAATTGGGTGTGCGTCGATGTGTGCTGGAACGGCGAGATCGGTCAGTGCGCCGAGTGTTCACCGTTCGTCGACGATGAGATCGCCCGGGCTCGTGGTGAGGCCCGCTCGGAGCAGATCCGCGAGCGTTTGCGCGAGGCCGATCTCACCAAGGATCTCGATCTCGGGACGACGAAGAAGTTGCGCTGTCCGTCGTGTGAGGCATTCGTCGCCGGCGGGAAGTTCTGTCCCGAGTGCGGTGAGACCCTCGACAAGGGGGCGTTCTGTGCGGAGTGCGGCGCGGCCATGGCGGCCGGAGCCAAGTTCTGCACCGAGTGCGGTCACCGGGCCTGACGCCCGATGACCACACCCGATGAGCGCACCTGATGACCGCCCCGACGTCGGCGGGTCAGCGTGATCCGGTTGCGAACCTCCACCACCCGCTGGTGGAGAGCGTCTCGCCGTTGGCGTTGATCGCCTTGACCGTCCAGAAGTAGGTGGTGTTGGCGTTGAGCGTTCGAGTCACCGAGAGGTTCGTGCCGGTCGAGATCCATCCCGTGTCGCAGGTCGCGGCATTGGTGTTCTGCGCCGCTGTCTCGAGGCAGTAGGCGTAGCTCGTGGCCCCGCTGGCTGCATTCCACGACAGGGTCGTCGTGCGGCGCACCTTCGTCGCCAGGTTCTTCGGACCGACGAGGGTGAACGAACCGGGTGTCGCCGTCGACACGACGGTGATCGTGAGCTGCTGGGTGGCGGCGCGTGCCGCGTTGTCGGTCACCTGAACGGTGAAGGTCTGCGTGGTCGCCGTGGCCGAGAGTGTGCCGGTGATGGCACCACCCGACGACAGGGTGAGACCAGCCGGCAGCGTGCCGACAGCGAGCGACCATGTGTAGGGCGTTGCCCCACCGCTCGCCGCGAGCAGCTCGGAGTACGACGCACCGGTCGTGCCGCCGGGGAGCGTCGTCGTCGTCACGTTGACCGGGGTGCCGACGACGAGGGTGAATGGCTTCGACGTCGTGGCGGGTGTGGGGGTGGCCGAATCGGTCACCGTCACCGTCACGGCATGGCTGCCGTCGACCGTCGTCGAGCCGCTCACCAGACCGGTCGACGGGTTGATGGTGAGGCCGTCGGGCAGTCCGGTCGCGCTCCAGGTGTAGGCACCGGTCCCGCCGGTTGCGCTCATCGTCTGGCTGTATGCGACGCCGGTCGTGCCGACGGCCATCGACGAGGTGAGCACGCTCAGCGGTGCCGGTGCGCTGACGTTGGTGCAGCGGTACGCAGTGCTGTCGTTCAGCATGGCCTGGTTGACACCGAGCTGGGTGCCGAAGTCACCCATGCTGTTCTCGACACCGACGGTTGCCGAGGCTCCCCGATCGGCGGCGGTGTTGCCGACGGTGGTGTCGAGGTAGTTGAGGGTGGCCGAGCCGGTGGCTTCGTCGAGCACGATCTGGAACGAGACGGCGCCGCCGAGGCTGTAGGTGGCCACGTCGACCCACGAGGCGACGAACTGCCGGTTGGGGGCTGATCCCTGCAGTGAGGTCCACACCATGCCGCCGGCTGCCGGGTTGAGGTCATCCCACCATGCGGCAACCATGTTGTTGGGGTCGCCGCTGTTGGGGATCGCGGTGTTCGTGAACGCCGTCGAGGCGCCTGCGCCGAGACGCAGGAAGCCGTTCGACGACACGTTCGCCGAGGTGTAGGTGGTGCCGTAGAAGGGAAAGTTGAAGCCGAGCGACACGCTGACCGAGGCATCGTCACTGAGGGCGCGCTGTGTGCCGCCGACCGTGTGGTCGACCCATGAGTAGCCCGTCGCCGAGCAGACATACGGGGCGGGCGGGGCGGGGGTGGTCACCGTGGCGACGTTCGACCAGTCGGAGGTCGTCGACCCACCGAAGGTGCTCGTGGCCCGAACCCGGTAGCAGTACGTCGTGCTGCTGGCGAGCGCGCGGTCGAAGAACGAGGTGATGTCGGCGCCGTAGGTGCCAACGGTCGAGTACGTGCCGCACACGTCGGCGGTGGAGACGGCGCGCTGGATCTCGTACCCGCTCTCGTTGCTGACCCCATCTGTCCAGTTCAACTGTGCCGTCGACGAGCCGGTGCCCGTGGCGGTGAGGCTGCTCGGCGCACCGCTGATCGCCACAGTGGGTCCGACGCAGCGGGTGACGAGCGAGTTGACGTCGAGACGACCCGAGTTGACGACCCGGCCGACGAGCGACGCAGTCGGGGTGACCGAGGCCATCAATGCGGCGCGGAGTTGCTGCGCCGTGAGCGACGGGTTGGCCGAGGCGCACAGCGCAACGGCACCGCTGACGTGCGGGGTGGCCATCGACGTACCGCTGTATGCGCCGTAGCTGTTGACCGGCAGGGTCGAGTTGACGTTCACGCCGGGGGCACCGATGTCGACGGTGGTGAGGCCGAAGCTCGAGAAGCTGGCCAAGTTGCCACCACTGTCGATCGCGGCGACCGACACGACGCAGTCCCAAGCGCGACCGCTCGTGCACTGGTAGCCCGACGGGTAGTAGCCGCCGAGGTCGTTGTTCGACGACGAGTTCCCGGCGGCGGCGATGAACAGGATGCCGGCGTTGCCACCGCGGTTGATCGCGTCGAGCAGACCCTGGCTGAAGCCACCGCCGCCCCACGAGTTGCTGGTGGCGACGATGTTCAGGTTGTGCCGGGTCTTCAGGTCGGTGATGTAGTCGACCGCGAGGATCGCGTTGGCGGTCGTCCCACCACTCGACCCGAGGAACTTGGCCGAGATCATCGTCACGTTCCAGTTCACGCCGGCGACGCCGATCCCGTTGCCGCCGACGCCGCCGATCGTGCCGGCGACATGCGTGCCGTGGTCGTCGCCGGTGCCGTCGTACACCGACGCGTTGTTGCCGTCGAAGTCCCAGCCGTTGATGTCGTCGATCCGGCCGTTGCCGTCGTCGTCGGTATTGTTGCCGGCAATCTCACCCGGGTTGGTCCACATGTTTGCCTGCAGGTCGGGGTGGGTGATCTGGATGCCCTCGTCGATCACACCGATCACGATGTCGCGCGACCCGGTGACGTCGCGCGTCCACGCCTCGGCCGCCTGACTGCCGAAGGCGTTCGACGGTGACGACGTATTGCCGTACATGCCCCACAGGTTGTTCCCTGTGACATACGGATCGTTCGAGGTGGCAGCGGTGGTGACGAGGTAGTTCGGCTCGGCGAAGCGAACACCCTTCGCGCCGGCGAGGGAGCGCATCGCCTTCTCGACGCTGAGCCCCGGGGGCAGGGTCCACTTCTCGGCGTCGGTGGCGAGCGGCGACAACTGCACGGCTGCGGCGGCCTGCACGGCGCGGCGCGCAGCGGCCCGCTCGAGGCCGGTTGCGCCGGGGTGGAAGCCGACGAGCAGTTCGTCGGCCACGTGCGGGGCCAGTGCCGGCGGTGTCGTCGCGGCACCGACCGTGGTGGTCGTGGCCACGACCGGGATGGCCAGGGTGAGAGCGGCGATGAACAACGAGCGGCTGCGCATGTCGGGTCCTTTGTTCTGCTGTTATCACGAGTAGTGAGAACAGCACTACGTGTGGTGAATTCTGTCAGTCCATCGGCCGAAGTGCACCGCACCTTGAGGCCCGATCGGTCACAACCTGCGTCACCTGTGTCGGACGCCAGCGGGAAACCGTCGGGAAGCCGGCGGACTCAGGCGCCGACGGGTCAGGATCCGCCGGGCGCGCCGGGCGGATGGTCGCGGCGGTAATGGGCGCCGAGTGGATCGGCCCCGAAATCGCCCCGGGGATCGCGCCAGACGGAATGCACATGGTTCGCACCGCGCTGGGTGTTGTCGTACTCGACGACCAACGTCGGCCCCTGCACCCGGTAGTAGTGGCCGTCGCCGGACTCGAGCCCGCCGGCCCATGCGAAGTGCAGTCCGGCGAGATCGGCGTACTTGGCCGCCTCGCGGTCGGCGAGGGCGTCGGGGATCCGGCGCACGTAGGCGTCGAGGAGGGCGCGCAGGATCTCCTGCTGCGCGGCGTCGAGCTCGGTGGCGGGCAGTCCGATCGCCGCGGCCCGGTAGCGCACGGCCTCGAGATGTTCGGGCCGCAACCCGGCCGTGGCCTCGGCGGTCGTCTGGATCGCGGCGACCCGTTCGGCATCGGCGCCGGTGAACTGCTGGCGCCACACCTCGGCGAGGGGCAGGGGCAGGTCGCCGTCGGTGAGCATCGGGCGATTGGCGCCGACGAGGTCGACGGGTGCAACGGGGCTGACGAGGGCGCGGGCGAGTTGTGCGGGATCGAGGGCGCGCACGAGTTCGCGGCCGAGGTCCTCGACGCCGGCGAGGGGCCGCAGAGGATGCGGTCCGAGGAGTGGTGACGATGCCGGGTCGGCGCCGAGGAACGCGGGCGTCGAGCCGATCACCTCACCACCAGCGAGGGTGTGGCTGATCGACACGTGATGGCCGCCGATCCGCCACGACCACGGCGTCTCGCCACGCGGGTCGCCGAACACCCGCACGAAGTACATCCCCGGGTCGCGTCCGCGGCGGCGACCCCACCCTGCGGTCCACCCCTCGAGTTCGTCGAGCACGTTCTCGAGGCCGATGATCGTGGCCACGGTGACGTAGCCGGCGCGCGAGAGACCACTCGCCACGAGCCGGTGGGCGAGGCGTTGCTGTTCGGGTCGCATCTCACCGAGCGTCAGCCCACCGTGGTCGGTGGGTGTGTAGAACCAGCGGGTGCGTTCGACGTCGTCGAAGGACCACGACGCAATGGCGCGCTGGTCGGCATCGAGTGCGTCGAGGAACGCGATCGCCGCCTCGGTCATCCGTGACGCAACCTCGCGTGCCGTGTGCCGTGGAGTGGTGCTCACGGCCCCTCCTCGCGCAGACGGAACAGCAGGTCGGGGTCGCGGGGGTCCCATGTGCCGGTGACCTGCGATCGTGTGCCGACGCGACGTGCGCGGGCCACGAGTTGGCGCCCGAGCGCCACTTGGCCCGGTTCCCACGCGGCGAGGGCGGAGGGGATGTCGTCGTGTGTGGCGATCACCTCGGCGAGGGCCCATGCATTGGCGGCGGCTTTCGCCGTGCCGGCGGCCATGTGCGGGCGGGCGACGAATGCGGCATCGCCGATGAGGCAGGTGCGGCCGAAGGCCATGCGCTCGATCTCGACGTCGTAGACGACCTGCAGGAATGGTTCCTCGGTCGCCGTGATCACCTCGGCGACGACCTCCGGCAGACGCGCCACGGCGGTCGCGCGTAGTTCGGCGATGTGGTCGGCGCGCACTGCGCCGGGAGGGAGCGAGATGTCACGCGTGGTCCCGGTGCGGTCGGTGAGCAGATCGGTGAGGTCATCGCCGTCGAGGTAGTTGCGGTACCAGACGAAGTTGATCAACCGGTGCCCGGGTCGCACGTCGCCATCGACCCCGGGGATGGGATACACGAGGATGTGACTGTTCGCGTAGACGTAATAGGTGATCGCATCACCGAGGGCGCGCGCGACCGTGGGGTCGACGAGGTGCTCGGGCACCATGCCGCGCCATGCGACGTAGCCGGCGTAGGCGTGTCGCGCCGCGGGGAGCAGTTGACGCCGGAACGTGGATCCCACACCGTCGGCGGCGACGAGCAGGTCGACGTCGTCGTGTGATCCATCGGCGAAGTGGACGGTGACATGGGTGTCGTGGTCGTCTCGCCCGACGACTTCGCGTCCGAGCAGGTAGCGCTCGCGACCGAAGTGGTCGAGGAGGCCCCGGTAGACGGTGTTCCACGAGGTGAAGTGGTAGCGGTGGGCGATCTCGTGCTGCACCGCACCTGAGCGACCGAGATAGCGGATCACCTCGGTCGACGTACTGATCGCATCGATGGCCGTGCCCGCCCGTTCGACGAGGTAGCGCGCGCTGTCCGGCAGGAAGCCGATGCCGGCACCACGCTGTTCGAGTTCGGCCGCCGAGCGTTCGTGGATCGTGACATCGTGGCCGAGGTCACGCAGCAGCAGTGCGGTCGTCAGCCCCCCGAGCGACCCACCGGCGATGGCGACACGTGCAGGTGTCACGGTCACGGGTACGCCGATCGGTCGGCGTCGTCGGGTGCGATTCCCAGCCATTCGAGGATGGCGTCGGTGTGTTCGCCGAGCGCGGGCACCGGTTGCATCGGCATGTCGACGCCGGTGATGTCGACCGGTGGGCGAAGGGCGCGGAAGGTGCCGTTCGGCGTTCCCACCTCGGCCCATCTGTCGCGAGCGGTCAACTGCGGATGGCGCAGGACGGCGAAGAGATCATTGAGCCGGGCCCAGGCCAGACCTTCCGATTCGAGGCGGCCGACGAGTTCGTCTGCGGTCATCGACGAGGTACGTGCCGTGATCGCCTCGTCGAGTGCATCGGCTGCAGCGACACGACCCTCGTTTGACGCGAATCGCGGGTCGTCGACGATCGAGTCGAGGTGGAGTGCTCGACACAGCCGTGTCCACTCACTCGTGTTCTGCACGGCGATCACGACGTCGCCACCCTCGCGGGTGCGGAATGGCCCATACGGTGCGATCGTCGCATGGCGTGCGCCGGCACGACGAGGCAGACGGTGCAGGGTGCCCGTGAGCGTGACCTGATGGCCGAGCCATTCGAGGAGCGCATCGAACAGCGAGACCTCGATGTGCGCACCCTGGCCGGTGTGGGCGCGCCGCAGCAGCGCGAGCAGCACATTGCTGTACGCGTACATGCCGCCGGCGATGTCGGCGACACTGAGACCGGCCTTGGCCGGTTCGGCGGGTGTTCCGGTGAGGCTCACCAGCCCGGCTTCGGCCTGGATGAGCAGGTCGTAGGCCTTGCGGTCGCGGTATGGACCGTCGGGGCCGTACCCCGACACGGCACAGCTGACGAGACGCGGGTTGCGCCGGTGGAGTTCGTCGACGGGCAGGCCGAGTCGGTCGAGTGCACCGGGGACGAGGTTCTGCACGAGCACATCGGCGCGCTCGACGAGGGTCTCGAGCACGAGTCGGCCGTGATCGGTCTTCAGATCGACGGCGATGCTCTCCTTGCCGCGATTGAGCCACAGGAACCAACTCGCGAACCCGGGACCCATCGCGTCGTCGTAGTGGCGGGCGAAGTCGCCGTCGCCGGGTCGTTCGATCTTGATGACACGCGCACCCGCGTCGGCGAGTTGCCGGGTGGCGAACGGTGCGGCCACGGCCTGTTCGAGGGCCACCACGACGAGTCCCTCGAGCGGTCGGTCGGTGGTCATGGCGTACCCAGGTGGACGGCGACGGTCTTGGTCTGCGAGAAGGCGAGCACCGCCTCGGCACCCTTCTCACGGCCGTAGCCCGAATGCTTCACCCCACCGAAGGGCAGTTCGACACCACCACCTGCGCCGTAGGTGTTCACGTACACCTGCCCGCACCGCAGCGCCGCGGCGACGCGATGGGCGCGACCCACGTCGGCGGTCCACACCGCAGCGATCAGCCCGTAGTCGGTGCCGTTGGCGAGGGCGATCGCCTCGGTCTCGTCGTCGAAGGGCTGGGCGACGACGACCGGTCCGAACACCTCCTCGCGTGCGAGCAGGTGACCGGGGTCGACCCCGTCGACGAGGGTCGGCGCGTAGAAGTAGCCACCGGTGCAGCCGTCGACGGTGGCCCGTGCGCCGCCGGTGACGATGCGCGCGTCGCGGGCAGCGTCGACCATCCGCTCGACCCGTTCGAGTTGACGCGCCGAGATGAGTGGACCGAGGTCGGGATCACGGTGGCCGGGTCCGATGGTTGCGGCGGCGAGGCGCTCGGCGACCGCGGCAACGAGCTCGGCATGGCGCGAGCGATGCACGAGCAGACGTGACCCGGCCGAACAGGTCTGCCCCGCGTTCTGCAGCAGCGACCGGACGATCACCGGCACGGCGCGGTCGAGATCGGCGTCGGCGAATACGATGTTGGGTGACTTCCCGCCGAGCTCGAGGGCGACCGGCACGACGTTGCGCGCTGCGGCTGCGGCGACGATCGCGCCAACCTCGAGCGAGCCGGTGAACGACAGGTGGTCGATGCCACGGTGCGCTGCGAGCGCGGCGCCGGTGACCTCGCCGCGTCCGGGCACGACGTTGAGCACACCGGGCGGCAGACCTGCCTCGAGGGCCAGTCGCCCGAGGGCGAGCAGGCTGAGCGGTGCCTCCTCGGCCGGTTTCAGCACGGCGCAGTTGCCCATCGCCAGTGCGGGCGCAAGGGTGCGGCTGCCGATCTGGATCGGGTAGTTCCACGGTTCGATGTGCGCGGTGACCCCGAGCGGTTCGCGCAGTGTGTAGGCGAGGACACCGGGGACCGCCGGGATGGTGTCGCCGTGGACCCCCTCGACGACACCTGCGTAGAACTCGAAGTACCGGGCCGCGACCTCGACGTCGGTGCGGGCCTGACTGATCGGCTTGCCGGTGTCGAGGCTCTCGAGTTCGGCGAGTGCCGCGTGATGAGAGAGCACGAGCGCCGACAGGGCTCGCAGCACGCGGGCCCGCTCCTTGGGAGCGAGTCGTGGCCACGGCCCTGTCTCGAACGCCCTTCGAGCGGCGGCGACGGCACGGTCGACCGCGTCGGCAGGCGCATCGTCGATGGTCGCGAGCAGGGTGCCCGTGGCCGGATCGACGACGTCGAAGGTGTGACCGTGATCGGTGACCTCGCCGTCGATGATCGAGCCGGTGACGACGAGGGATGCGAGGTGGGCGGGTCCGTGGAAGTGGCCGTTCATGTGGCGGCGACTCTCGCGCCCGGTGTCGAATACTGTCAACCGGCGCAGGTGATCGGGAGAAGGACGCAGGATCGATGAGCACACGTCGCAAGATCGCCGAGGCCCTCGTTGGGGCATGTCGCGATGCGGGGACACGCCATGTGTTCGGTGTGCCGGGTGGTGGCTCGAACCTCGATGTGGTCGGTGCGGCCGTCGATGCCGGTCTCGAGTTCGTACTCGTGCACACCGAGACCGCCGCTGTGGTGATGGCGGGTGTCGCCGCCGACCTGACCGGTGCACCCGGACTGTGTGTCGCGACACGTGGTCCGGGCGCGGCGAGCGCGGTGAACGGTGCGGCGCAGGCACTGCTCGACCGCCAGTCGGTCGTGGTGGTCACCGACTGTGTCGCGGCATCGGATCGTGATCGGGTCTCGCACCAACGCCTCGATCAGCAGTCGCTCATGGCGCCGGTGACACTCGGGTCATTCGTGGTCACCGACACAGTTGCGGTCGCAGCGGTGGTCGCGCTCGCGTGTGGGCCGCGACCGGGACCGGTGCATGTCGACATCGATCCGTCGGCCGCGATGGCGAGTGTGCCGGCCGTCGGAGATCCGACCGACGAGCGCGCGCTCGCCGCGATCGTCGAGCGCATCGCGGCGGCCAATCGACCGGTGATCGTCGTGGGTGTCGGTGCGCTGCGGTCGGCGGCATCCGTGGCGGAGCGCCTGAGCGATCTCGGCGCGCGCAGTGCGGTGCCGATGCTGACGACCTATCGGGCACGCGGCATCGTCGCCGACGGTGTGTCGTGGTACGCCGGCGTCGCCACGGGCGCGACGATCGAGTCTCCACTGCTCCACGATGCCGACCTGATCGTCGGTGTGGGCCTCGATCCGGTCGAACTCATCCCCGCCGCGTGGCCATACACCGCACCGGTCGTGTCGTTCACCTCGTGGCCGATCGACGACAGCTCGTTTTTCGGCGACACCCTCGAGGTCGTCGGTGATCTCGACGATCTGCTCGGCCGTGTCGCGCCGGAATTCCGCTCGACGTGGACCGAAGGGTCGGGTGCCTGTTATCGCCAGCAGGCCGACGATGAACTCGTGGCCGCCGTGGCTCCGGCGCGACGCGGCCTTCGCCCGGTGGAGGTGGTGACGATCGCCGACGAGGTCGCGCCTTCCGGCACGATCGCCACGGTCGACGCGGGCGCGCACATGCTCGTGGCGATGCCCCTGTGGCGTGTCGAGCAGCCAGGAGAACTGCTCATCTCGAGCGGGCTCGCGACGATGGGGTTCGCCCTGCCGGCGGCCGTGGCGGCAGCGGTGGTGCGCCCCGATCGCCGTGTGGTCTGTTTCACGGGTGACGGCGGGGTGGGCATGGTGCTCGGCGAACTCGAGACCCTCGCCCGACGGAACCTTCCCGTCACCGTCGTGGTGTTCAACGACTCGACGCTCAGTCTGATCGCGGCCAAGCAGTCACCGACGGGGCACGGGGGTGCGGCAGTGGTGGAGTACGCGCCGACCGATTTCGCGGCGATCGCCCGCGGGTGTGGTGTGCCGGCGGTGTCGGTGACCGACGTCGAGTCGTATCGGCGTGCGCTCGCCGAGTCGTTCGACCGGCCGGGTCCGACTCTGCTCGATGTGGTGGTCGACCCGTCGTCGTACGGCGCAGTGCTCGACGCCGTGCGCGGCCCGCGCTGACACACGCTCCTGGACGCGCCGAAGCCCCGGACCGGTGGGTCCGGGGCCTCGGCGGTGGGGGTCTGTGTCGGTCAGCAGCGCAGCCGTGACCGGGGAGTGACTCAGCCCTCGGGCGTCACCAGCGAGATCGCCAGCGGGTTCGAGGTCACCCAGCTGTACTCCTTCACCTTGCGGCTCGAGTTGGTGCGGTACTGGCTCGACACGGCGTAGTCACCGGCGACGTCCATCTCGGTGAGCAGCTCGGCGCCCTCGACGGCGAGGGTGAACTCGACGTTGCCGTCACCGTCGGTGTCGGTGCAGGTGATGCCCTTCACGGTGATCGTGTCGGTGCTGTAGCTGAACACGAAGTTGGCCGGGTCACCACAGGACTGGGTGGTGCCGTCGCCCTCGTTGGAGATCACGACGGGTGCCCACTCGCCCTCCGACCAGGCGAAGCCGGTCGGCAGGTCCAGGTTGGCCATGACGATGGTCATGCCGTCGGCCACTTCGGCCTGGTTGATCGCCACCGACACATCGCCGGAGACGACCGCCGCGACGACGGCGCCGTCGACCCACGCGGCGGGGGCGCCGCTGAGGGTGCTGTTGATGGTTGCGTTACCGGCCGGTGCGGGGCGCTTGGCGGCATCGGCGGTGAGGTTCATCCCGCCGACGAGGGCGGCGGCGGCGACGAGGGTTGCTGCTGCGGACTTCTTCATGATGTGTTCCTTGTGTCTGGGGGGTGGGGGGTTGACACAGAAGGAATCGTCAGGATTCGGCCCGACCTGAAGCGTCTTGACGAAGTCTTGCGACGAGTGGTCAGTCGCCGAGGTGCCACTCGTGGCCGGCGGCGGTGTCGCGCACCTCGACCCCGGCGGCGGTGAGACCATCGCGGATCTTGTCCGAGAGGTCGTAGCGCTTGGCGGCGCGCACCTCGGTGCGTACCTCGAGCGCCAACTCGACGAGCGGTGCAACGATCGCTCGCGGGTCGGCGAGACCCCGTACCGCGCTGTCGCCGAGTCGGACGATCATCGAGCGGCGAAGGGCCCGGGCGCGGTCCATCTCGTCGCTCTGCAACGTGTCGCTCGACCACGCGGTGATCGCGTCGTCGAGTTCGAGCACGGCACCGACCGCACCGACGGCATCACGTGCCGCGAGTGCGACGTCGAACACTGCGCTCAGGCGTTGTGCATCAGCCGCGAGCGACGGCGTGGATGCACTGGTCGCTGCGTCGGTGCCCGCCGACATCTCTGGTGTCGATGCGACGTCGTCGGGTCGTTGTGTAGTCCGGGGACTGCCCGCCGCACGTGTCGGACCGGCGCGCAGCACATCGATCGGCACCGTGGTGCCACTGGCGATCTCGGTCGACACACCGTCACGGCGCAGTGTGAGCACACCGAGGCCGACGACCGTCGCGGTGTCGGCATCGAGGTCGAGCACGACACCGGTGTGCTCGTCGACGCCGAGGACGAACGACCCCTCGGGGAGGGAGCGCTCGAGGATGCGCAGTCGTCGCTCGCCGAGGTAGCAGAAGCGGGTGTCGTGGTGGCCGCCCTCGGCGTTGTTGTAGTGCGGGATCACCGCGACCGGCAGACCGTGCGCCGAGAGCAGATCGAGCCCGTCGAGCCAGTACGGATCGGCACCCGACTTGTAGATCTCGTACACCGGCACGGTGCGCACACCGAGGGTGAGTGCGGCAGCGCTCGAGAACGTGACGGCACCACCGTGGCGCAACTTGTCGGCGAGAAGATCGGCCACCGGTGTGCCCGCCCACTGGCGCAGTGCATACGTGGGACTACCCGGTCCGGCGAAGACGAACCCGGCGCGACGGAGCAATGCGAACGCCTGCTCGCGCTCGACCACCGGTGTGTCGTCGACGCGCTGCAGACCGGCCACCTGCACCGTGCGGGTGAGGCTCGAGCGGAAGTACTCGACGGTGCGCGCCGACAGTTCGGCAGCGTTCTCCTGGAAGCCGAACGGGGTGTCGAGGAAGACGGCCTCGACATCGTTGCCGAGGCGTTCGAACACACTGCGGTGCGGCTTGACCATCGTGGGTGCGGTCTCGCCACTGCCCATGATCGTCAGCAGGCGGGTCATCGGTCCTCCGGCGGGTCGTCGAGGCTGCGGGCGAACGCGCCGAGCACGGCGGCCACCTCGCGGGGGTACTGGGCGTGGACATCGTGATCGGCGGGAGCGAACCAGTGCACGCGGCCGTCGGCGAGCAGGTCGAGAGCCTCGTCGACGGCGCGCCGGGTGACGGCCGTGCGCTCGTGGTGACCCGAGTCGGCGGGCACGAAGAGCACGGGCAGGTCGATGCGGGCGAACACGTCGCGAGGCCGGTGTCGGTACAGCTCGCCGAGGATCGTGAGGTGGCGCTCGAGGGTGAGCCACGGTGCGATCGTGCCGTCGGCGCGTCGTTCGAAGTTGGCGAGGGTGCCGTGGATACCCGACTCGGGCCAGGTCGGATGGGCGCGGCGCAGGTACGACTCGATCACCTCGTGGGGGGTGCCCACGAGCGGGGGTGGGGTCAGCGTGGCGCGACAGTCGTCCCAGGAGGGGAATTGGCGACCGAGTTCGATGAACCCGCCGTCGACGGCGACGACCCCGGCGATCCGATCGGGTCGGCGCGCAGCGAACTCGACGACCACATTGCCGCCCCACGACTGGCCGACCGCCACGGGTCGCTCGAGGTCGAGCAGATCACTCACCCGGCACAGGTCGTCGACGAGGGTCGCGAAGTCGTAACCGTGATCGGGTTTCGACGAGCGGCCGTGACCGCGTTGATCGACGGCGACGACCGGGTGACCGGCGGCGGCAAGATGCTCGGCCACCCCGTCCCACAGTCGGGCGTTCGACGCGAGGCCGTGCACGAGGAGCATCGGGCGTCGTGGTCCCGACATGCCGCGTGTGACGACGTGGAGGTCGATGCCATCGGCGACGGTGAGGTGCTGTACCTCGGGGTGGGTGACGGGATCGACCACCGTGTCGACGGTATCGGCTGGTGCGCCGACTCGGCACGCCTGTGCGGTGTGCACTCCGTCAGCCGTGCTGCGGTGCGCTCACCGGCGCGGATCGACGAGCAGCCCGCGCAGGACGAAGTCGGCCGCGTCGTGGCTCAGTGCACTCGCCGCGGTTCGCGCCCGACCGACGCGCGCGGTGCGCACGATCTCCCAGCTGATTGCGGTCATCGTGCGCACGACGAGGCTCGGTGCGACGGGATAGAACTCGCCATGCTCGACGCCGCTGCGCACGATGCGCTCGATCGCCCGCTTCCATGCCATGAGGTCGGCACGGAATCGCTCGAGGCCCGGTTCGTCGACGAGCTCCTCGGGCAGCCCGCGCAGGTCGAAGGGCATCCGGGCGTACCAGTCGAAGTCCCACCGCATGTACGCCGCGAGTCGCTCGGCAGCCGACCCGTCGGCGCTGGCGAGCACCTTGGCCCGCTCGGTCGGGATCGAGACGTCGAGGCGCATCAGCGCGGCGAGGATCTCTCGTTTGCTGGCGAAGTGGTTGAACAGTGACGGTTGACGGATGCCCACTGCCGCGGCGATGTCGCGGGTGGATGCACCGTGGTAGCCGCGTGCGGCGATGAGGCTTCCGGCTTCGGCGAGGATCCGGTCGCGGGTCGACCATCGCTCGCGGGGAGTGGTGCGGAGCTGTTCGACGTGGGCGATGAGTTCGTGGTTCGTGATCTCGGTCATGCCGCGCCCACGACCGGTCAGCTGTACGAACCCACTGCGTACAACTGCGACGAGCGGTCGACGAGTGGGGCGACGAGTCGGCCGAGCTCTGCGACATTGGCGACGTACCGCTCGCCATGCGCATCGGTGTGGGCCACCGACATCGTCCACGACTCGCTCTTGCCCCACGGCGGCAGGAAGACGCCGCCGTTGTGCTGGACGAGGAAGTGGCAGTGGCTGAGCGCAGTGGAGATCTCGAGGAACGATCGGTAGTCGGTCGCCGGTGTGTCGTGGAAGACGACGGATCCCTTGAACCCGAACACGTTGCCGTACGACGGGTGACCGTGCGCGGCGAGTGATGCCCGTGCCGCGTCGAGCATGCGACGTCCGCGTTGCTCGGCCACGTCGTACACCTCGGGGACGAGCACTTCGGTGAGCACGGCGCGCGCTGCGGCCATCGTCAACGGGTTGCCGTTGAACGTGCCGATCTGGTCGTAGCGGCCCTCGGTGATCGCCGACATCACCTCGTGGGTGCCCCCGATCGCGCCGCACGGGATGCCGCCACCGAGTGCTTTGGCCAGACAGACGATGTCGGGGCGGACCCCGAAGCGTCGGGTTGCGCCACCCCAGTCGACGACCATGCCCGTCTTCACCTCGTCGAACGCGAGCAGTGCGCCGTGACGATGGACGAGGTCGCGAACCCCTTCGAGGTAGCCGGGGGCCGGGGGGATGATGCCGGCATTCATCATCATCGGCTCGAGGATCATCCCGGCGACCTGACCCTCGTGCGCGGCGAGGACGCGTTCGAGCGCGACGAGATCGTTGAACGGCACGAGGCGTACGAGATCGGCCATCATCTGTGGCACACCCGGTCCGGCCACGCGGTGCGGATCGTCGGCCGGGCCGAGTTGATCACTGCTGCGGAACGCCGAGACCATCACCGCGTCGTGATGGCCGTGATAGGTGCCCTCGACCTTGACGACGAGCGGTCGACCGGTGATCGCGCGCATCAGATGGATGGCGTCCATCGTCGACTCGGTGCCCGAATTGGTGAACCGCCACATCGGCAGGTCGAATCGCGCGGCGAGCGCCTCGGCAACGACGATCGCATCCTCGGTCGGTTGGGCGAAGTGCGTCCCGCGGGTGACGCGCTGCTGCACCTGGGCGACGACCGCCGGATGGGCGTGGCCGACGACGTTCACGCCATAGCCACCGTGGAAGTCGACGTACTCGGTGCCGTCGACGTCCCACACGAGTCCACCCTCACCGTGGCTCACCCACACGGGCAGCGGCTTCGAGCTCGCCCAACTCGACGTGACGCCGCCGGGCATCACCGTCGCGCCACGCGCCCCGATCTCCGCCGAGCGCGCCGTGCGGGCGAGGAAACGTCGCTCCTGCTCGGCGATCAGGTCGTCGAGCGTCGCGACGCCTGTGTCGCTGGCCGGCACCCCACCCGTCGTGCGGTCGGTCGTCGTCATCGTGTCCTCCGGTGGTGTTCCACGACCGGCAGTCGTTGAACTATCACTTGATAGGGCATCGTAGTCGACTGATACGGTGCCTCCGACACGACGATCGACGAGCGCCGGACCAATGGCGACCAAGGAGGTGCGGCACCGTGGTGAAGACGACCCCGTTCCACGACCGTCTCTCGGCGCTCAACACGACGGGGCTGTGGCAGCACTGGTCGGGGCACCTCGTCGCCGTGAAGTACCAGTCGTCGGAGAAGTTCGAGTACTTCGCCGTGCGCAACGGCGCGGGACTCACCGATACGTCACCGCTCTACAAGTACCGCATCAGCGGCGCCGGCGCGACCGAGTTTCTCACCCGCACCCTCGTACGCGATGTACGCACCTGCGCGGTCGGCGAGGCCCAGTACACACTGTGGTGCGATGACGCCGGTCATGTCGTCGAGGACGGTGTGGTGTTCCGCACGGGTGACGATGAGTACCTGCTCACCACCGCCGAACCCAACGAGGCGCACTTCGACGGACTCATCGGCCGCTCGGCGGTGTCGATCACCGATGTGAGCGACGAGTTCGCCTCGCTCGCCGTGCAGGGGCCGCTCTCGCGTGGGCTGCTCGCGGGGTTCGAGCCGTCACTCGCGGCGCTTCCGTACTTCCACCATGCGCCGGCGCGCATCGGTGGTGTCGAGGTGCGCGTGTCGCGCACCGGCTACACGGGTGACCTCGGCTACGAGATCTGGACGCCGTCCGAACACGCCGGCACCGTGCTCGATGCAGTGCTCGAGGCGTCGGCGGGGCGTGGCATCCATCTGGCGGGGCAGGCAGCACTGCTCATGCTGCGCGTCGAGGCCGGCCTGCTGCTGGTGGGCGTCGACTTCGACTCGAGCCGGTTCGCGTTCACCGATCAGCAGCGGTCGACTCCACACGAGCTCGGGTTCGGGTGGATGACGCGGGGGATCGAGGGTCGCGCGTTCGTCGGACGCGACGCGATCGTGCGCGAGCGCGCCGAGGGTCGCACACGGTGGTCGACCGTCGGCCTCGTCGTCGACTGGCGGGCGTGGGACGAGCGGTATCGCGCCGCGGGCATCATCCCGCCGAAGGATCCGACACCGGTGGTGGGCGACATGCTGCTCCTCGACGATGCGATGCAGCGGGTCGGCTACACGACGACGTTCATGTACTCGCCGGTGCTCCAGCGGCACATCGCGCTCGCCCGGGTGGTTCTCGCCCATGGCGCACCGGGCACCGTGGTGCACCTCGAGGTGACCATCGATCATCGTCATCAGGTCGTGCCGGCGACGGTGACCCGGACCCCGCTCTACAACCCGCCACGGAGGACTGACACACCATGAGCACGTCGCACGAGTACGACGCGATCGTCGTCGGTGGTGGACACAACGGGCTGGTGAACGCGGCCTACCTCGCGCGCGCCGGCTTGCGGACGGCGGTGCTCGAGCGTCGCCATCTGGTGGGTGGGGCGGCGATCACCGAGGAGTTGATGCCGGGCTTCCACTTCACGACGTTCTCCTATGCGGTGAGCCTGCTGCGCCCCGACATCGTCCACGAACTCGACCTCGTCCGCCACGGCTACATGCCGATCCACATGTCGACCACGTTCGCCCCGATGGAGAACGGCGATCATCTGCTCTTCGGTCAGGATCATCACCTCAACGTGCAGGAGATCCGCCGGCACTCGCGGCGTGACGCCGATGCGTACTCGCGCTACGGGCACGATCTCGACCAGGTGGTGCAGGCGCTCAAGCCGCTGTTCGATGCGGCGCCGCCCGATCTGTTCAGCACCGATCCGGCCGAGGTCGACCACCTCGCGTGGGTGGGACGTCATCTGCGATCGCTACCGCCACGTGTGCTGCACAACGCGGTGCGCCTGCTCACCGGCAGCGCAGCCGACTTCCTCGACGACTACTTCGAGAGCGACATCCTGAAGGGACTGCTGTCGTCGTCGAGCATCATCGGCACGAAGGTGGGGCCGCGGTCGCAGGGTTCGGGGCTGGTGCTGCTGTTCCACAACATGGGTGAGCAGGACGGTGTGTTCGGGACGTGGGGATTCCACAAGGGTGGCAACGGTGGCCTCACCCAGGTGCTGGCGCGTGCCGCCACGGCGGCGGGTGCAGAGATCCGTCTCGAGGCGCCGGTCGAGCGGATCGTCACGTCGAACGGGAAAGCCACTGGTGTGGCGCTCGTCGACGGCACCGAGTTCCACGCACCGATCGTCGTCAGCTCACTCGATCCGCGACGCACATTCCTCGAACTCGTCGACCCGGCCGAACTGCCCGCTGAACTGGTCGAGTCGATCAGCCGCTACCGGTTCCAGGGCACCTCGTCGAAGGTGAACTTCGCGCTCGCGGGTGCGCCGCGGTATCCGGGGCTCGGGGATCGCACCGATCAGTACCGCGGCTTCGTGAACATCGCACCGTCGATGAACTATCTCGAACGGGCCTTCGACGAGGCGAAGTACGGCTGGTACTCGACGCGTCCGTACATCGACGGGTGCATCCAGTCGATGATCGACCCCGGGATGGCGCCGCCCGGCCAGCACGTCATGTCGTGTTTCGTCCACTACACGCCGTACCGGTTGCAGGGCAGTGACTGGGACAGCGAACGTCAGCGTCTCGGTGACACGGTGCAGGCGACCCTCGAGTCGTTCTTCCCCGGCTTCGGCGAACTGGTGCTGCGCCGTGAGGTGGTGACGCCGCTCGACATCGAGCGGGTGGTCGGCCTGTCGGAGGGCAACATCTTCGCCGGCGAGTTGATGTCGCCACAGATGTACTTCTTCCGCCCGGCCCCCGGGTGGAACACCTACCGCACACCAGTGCACGGCTACTACCAGTGTGGCTCGGGAACGCATCCGGGCGGCTGTGTGACCGGCGGCCCCGGCCGCCTCGCCGCGCAGCGCATCCTCGCCGACCGCCGCTGACGAGTGCGGCGCGCGCCGCGCGCTCTGCACACTGCCCGGTCTCCACACTGCCCGCTCGCACACATGTAGCTCGGGCGCGATTCTGTGTCGTTTTTGCCCCGTAGGTGTGCGTGTGTCCAGGTGTGCCAGCGTCACTCCGTGTGACGTTGGGCCCTAGGGGTGCCGGGGCCCACTGGGCAGCCTTGGCCCATGGCCGGCGCGCGCAATACCCCGCACTCTCGCGACACTGCGCAACCCGGCAGCAGTGCACAGCCCGGCAGCACTGCACCCTCACGCCGCACCGTGGTCGACGGCAACGAGGCGGTGGCCGCAACCGCGTACCGGCTGTCGGAGGTGATCGCCATCTATCCGATCACACCGGCATCGGCGATGGCCGAGGCGAGTGATGCATGGGCCGCCGCCGGCCGACCGAACCTGTGGGGCGCGGTGCCCGAGGTGATCCAGATGCAGAGCGAGGCCGGTGCCGCCGGCGCGCTGCACGGGGCCGCACTGCGCGGTGCGCTCGCGACGACCTTCACCGCCAGCCAGGGTCTGCTGCTCATGCTGCCGAACATGTTCAAGTTGGCCGGCGAGCTCACCCCGACCGTCATCCATGTCGCGGCCCGGGCGGTGGCGAGCCATGCGCTCAGCATCTTCGGCGACCACAGCGATGTGATGGCCGCCCGCACGACCGGGTTCGCCCTGCTCTCGTCGGGCAGTGTGCAGGAGGCCGCCGACTTCGCGGTGGTCGCCCATGCGGCCACGCTGGCCTCGCGCGTGCCGTTCCTGCACTTCTTCGACGGGTTCCGCACGAGCCACGAGGTCGCCACGGTCGAGATCCCCGACGACGACGTGCTCACGGCGATGATCGACGAGCAGTGGATCGTCGACCACCGGGCACGGGCCCTCGATCCGGATCGACCGGTGTTGCGCGGCAGCGCGCAGAACCCCGATGTGTTCTTCCAAGCCCGCGAGGCGGGGAACCGTTTCACCGATGCCGTGCTCCAGGTGGTCGAGGCGTCGTTCGAACGGTTCGCCGCGGCGACGGGTCGGCACTACGGGCTCGTCGAGTACGACGGTGCACCCGATGCCGAGCGGGTGATCGTGGTGATGGGCAGTGCGGCCGGTGCGGCACTCGAGACGGTCGAGCGCATGGTGGGCGACGGGGAACGCGTCGGGGTGCTGCGGGTGCGGCTGTATCGCCCGTTCCCGGTCGCGGCGCTCATCGCTGCGTTGCCGCCGACGGTGCAGCGTGTCGCCGTGCTCGACCGCACCAAGGAACCCGGTGCGTCGGGGGAGCCGCTCTATCTGGATGTGGTCGAGGCGCTGGCGAGCGAGTCGCAGCGCACCGGCCGTCCGATGCCGGTCGTGATCGGTGGTCGCTACGGCTTGGCGAGCAAGGAGTTCACCCCGGCGATGGTGCACCGGGTGTTCACCGAACTCGCCGCCACCCAGCCACAGCGACGGTTCACGATCGGTATCACCGACGATGTCACCCAGCTGAGCCTGCGCGTCGACACGCCGTTCGACACCGACACTGCCGATCTGCGCGCCGTGTTCTTCGGTCTCGGTAGCGACGGCACGGTGAGTGCGAACAAGCACACGGCCAAGATCGTCGGCGATGTGAGCGGTCGGCACAGTCAGGGCTACTTCGTCTACGACTCGAAGAAGTCGGGCTCGATGACGACGAGCCATCTGCGCTTCGCCGACCGGCCGATCCGTTCGACGTATCTGATCGACCGCGCCGATCTCGTGGCGGTGCACCAGTTCGGTCTGCTCGAACGCCTCGATCTGCTCGGTGTGGCACGCGAGGGCGCGACCCTGCTGCTGAACAGTCCGTGGGGGCCCGAGCGCACCTGGGACCACCTGCCCGCCGAGGTGCAGCAGTCGATCATCGACAAGGGACTGCAGCCATGGGTGATCGATGCCCACCGTGTGGCACGCGAGGCCGGTCTCGCCGGGCAGATCAACACCGTGATGCAGGTGGCGTTCTTCGCCGTGACCGAGTTGATCCCCTTCGACGTGGCGGTGCAGGCCGTACTCGACAGTGTCGAGCGGGCGTATGCCAAGCGCGGCACGACGATCGTCGCGGCGAACCAGGCTGCCGTGCGCGCCACGGTGCCGGCGCTGTTCCGGTTGGGGGTGCCCGCCACAGTGACCGCGATCCACGGCCGCCGACCGGTCGTGCCCGACGACGCGCCCGACTTCGTCACCAGGGTGACGGCGCGCATGCTGACCGGTGATGGTGATCTCTTGCCGGTGAGTGCGCTGCCCGTCGACGGCACCTTCCCCACGGCGACGAGCCGTCACGAGCGCCGGCGGCTGGCCACCGAGATCCCGGTGTGGGATCCGGACATCTGCATCGACTGCGCCCGCTGCGCGCTGGTGTGCCCACATGCGGCGATCAGGGTGAAGATGTACGAACCCGACGAACTCGCCCGGGTGGGTGGTGACCTGCCGACCAAGCCGTTCCGGTCGAAGGAGCGTGCCGGTCTGCAGTTGACCGTGCAGGTGAGCCCCGAGGACTGCACCGGGTGCGGGGTATGTGTCGATGTGTGCCCGGCGCGCAGCAAGAGCGAGGTGAAGCACAAGGCGATCGACATGTTGCCGGTCGCGGATCACTTCGATGTCGAATTGGCGCGCTGGCAGCGCTTCGGTGAGCTGCACCCGGTGGCGCTCGGCGTGCTCGATCCGGCGACCGTGAAGGGGTCGCAGGCTCGTGAGCCACTGTTCCAGTTCAGCGGTGCGTGCGCCGGGTGTGGCGAGACGCCGTATCTGAAGTTGCTCAGCCAATTGTTCGGCGACCGGTCGATCGTCGCCAACGCCACCGGGTGCAGCAGCATTTACGGCGGCAACCTGCCGACCACGCCCTGGGCGACCGATGCGGCGGGCCGCGGTCCGGCGTGGGCCAACTCGCTGTTCGAGGACAATGCCGAGTTCGGTCTCGGGATTCGTCTGGCGCTGGATGGTCAGGCGGCCACGGCGCGACGGCTGCTCGGCGACCTGCGCGACATGCTCGAGCCGCTGCTCGCCGAAGGTGTGCCCACCAGCACCTGCAGCGCCGTGGATGCGTTGCTCGCCGTCGATCCATCGGCGCCGACCGACGATGCGACCATCGCTGCGCAGCGCGAGCGGGTGGCCCGGCTCGATGCCGTGCTCGACGAGCTGCTCGCCACGGCGGACATCCCCGACCCGCGCCTCACCCGACTGCGTGCGCTCACCTCGGCGCTCGTGCGGCGCAATGTGTGGATCGTGGGTGGCGACGGATGGGCCTACGACATCGGATCGGGTGGCCTCGACCATGTGCTCGGGTCGGGCCGTGATGTGAACATCCTCGTGCTCGACACCGAGGTGTATTCGAACACGGGTGGCCAGGCGTCGAAGAGCACGTCGCGCGGCGCCGTTGCGAAGTTCGCCGCGGCCGGCAAGGTGACCTCGAAGAAGGATCTCGGTTCCGAGGCCCGTCGCTACGGCAATGTGTATGTGGCGCAGGTGGCGGTGGGGGCCAACGATGTGCAGACGGTGAAGGCGTTCGCCGAGGCGGAGGCGTGGCCGGGGCCGTCGCTGATCATCGCCTACTCCACATGTATCGCCCACGGCATCGACATGACCACGTCGATGACCCATCAGAAGGATGCGGTTCGCTCGGGGTACTGGCCGCTGTACCGCTATCGACCGGGCACTGATGAGCACACGCATCCGTTCCAACTCGACTGCGCCGACCCGTCGATCGCGCTCGTCGACTTCGTGTCGAAGGAAGCCCGCTATGCGATGTTGCAGCGCAGCGATCCCGAACGGGCCGCCGAGTTGATGGCCCTCGCGCAGGCCGATGTGGACGAACGCTGGCGCTACTACCGCCAGCTCGCCGGCATCGAGCGCACGGTGGTGACCGATGGGCACGACGCGGCGACTCACGAGGACCACCACCCATGACCGTCGATCTGCGCACCACATATCTGGGCTGTGACCTTGCGCATCCGATCGTCGCCTCGGCGGGTCCGCTGTCGTCGACGGTGAAGGGTGTGCAGTCGTTGGCCCGGGCCGGCGCCGCGGCCATCGTGCTGCCGTCGCTGTTCGAGGAGGAGATCGTCCGTCACGATCTCGACGAGCACCGGCTGCACAGTGCCGGCACCGGTGTGTTCGCCGAGGCGTTCTCGTACCTGCCCGAGCTGCCGGCCCCGGGACCCGCCGACCGATACCTCGAACTGGTGCAGGCCGCGGTGACCACGGTGGACGTGCCGGTGATCGCCAGTCTCAACGGGCTGACGACCGGCGGGTGGGTGCGTTATGCCACCGACATCGAGGCGGCCGGTGCCGCGGCACTCGAGTTGAACGTGTACGTCGTGGCCTCCGATCCCGACGACACCGCCGAGTTGGTGGAGCGCCGGGTGGTCGAGCTGGTGCGCGAGGTGGTCGGTGCCGTGCGGATTCCCGTCGCGGTGAAGTTGTCGCCATACTTCAGTGCGCTCACCCACACCGCCCGCGCCGTGATGCACGAGGGTGCAGCTGGCCTGGTGCTGTTCAACCGCTTCTACCAACCCGACATCGACCTCTCGACGCTGACCATCGCACCCTCGCTCGACCTGAGCACCGAGGCCGATCTGCGACTGCCGTTGCGTTGGGTGGGCATCCTGCGCGAACACGTGACCGGTTCGCTCGCCCTGTCGGGTGGCGTGCATTCGCCCGAGGCGGCCGTGAAGGGCATCCTCGCTGGCGCCGATGTGGTGATGACCACTGCGGCCCTGTTGCGCCAGGGCCCGGAGTATCTGAGCCACCTGCGCGATGGCCTTGCGACATGGTTCGAGGAGAACGAGTACGAGAGCGTCGCGCAGGCGCGTGGCTCGATGAGCCGCCGTGCGGTACCCGACCCCGACGAGTACGAGCGCAGCAACTACCTGCAAGTGATCCGCCGGGCGACGACCCGCTACGTGCCCCCGGCCTGAACCGGCGCTCGAACGCACCGTCGCACTCGCACCAGCACGCTCGTACGAACGCACGCTCGCGCTCACACCCGCGCGCGCCCCCGCGCGCACACCGGCGCGCATACCCGCACCGTTGATCGCGCCGTAGCTCACCGGTCCGTTCATGGCGGATCCCTCCCCGGCACGGGGCAGTCGACCTCGGTGCCATCGGCCAACACGAGTCGTAGTGCATGGGCGTCACCGTGCACCGCGGTGCCTGGTCGATGCTTGACGTGGTGGTGGTGCGAACACCACATCACCAAGTTGGCGAGATCGGTGGGGCCGCCTTCGCTGAACGGCACGAGGTGATCGATCTCGCACCATGCGGCCGGGATCTCGCACCCCGGCCACCGACATCCACCATCGCGGGCGACGAGTGCCCGGTACTGATGCTCGGACGCCAGCCGTGAGCTCGTGCCGAGATCGAGTACCACCGATCCACTGCGCACGACCCGCTGGATGATCGCCGAGTCGGCGAGGTGCCGCAGCTCGTTCGCTGCGACACGTTCACCCCATGCCGTGACACCCGGGGCATCGGACGCGCCGGCCAGCGCATCGGCATCGATCGTGACGAGCAGGGTCGGTCGCTCGCGTCCGCCGGTGAGTTCGCCACGTGAGAACGCCCCGCAGATCGCGAGCAGTCCGTCGGCGAGCCGCTGTTCGGTGGTGCGTGCATCGTCGGCTGTCGGTCGACCCGCGGCGGCCGAGATGGCCTGGCGTACCTGAGCCGTGGCCAATACCGGCATCACCACCGTGGTGGTGACGAGCCCGTCGACCGGACGGCCGAATCGCACGGCGCGCCGATCGTGGCGCCGAGCGGTGAGTTCGTCGGGGTCGGTGGTGTCGTGCCGTCGGACCCATTCGTCGATCGTGCGGCGAGCCTCACGCGGTCCTGCGGCACCGACGAGTTCGACGAGTGCCGCGGTGTCGGCACCTGCCGGCGGCGCGGCGATCACTGGCGCGAGGACATCGGCGGTGGCCACCGACATTGCGCCGCGTGCGACCGCATCGTCGATCGACGGGCACAGGGTGAGGGTGTCGGCGAGGCGGATCCGCCGCACCGCATCTCCGTACGAGGTGGCGGTCGTGGCGGTGAGCCAGTCGGCCATGTTGC
Source organism: Ilumatobacteraceae bacterium (assembly GCA_046086305.1). Taxonomy (GTDB): domain Bacteria; phylum Actinomycetota; class Acidimicrobiia; order Acidimicrobiales; family Ilumatobacteraceae; genus UBA668. The sequence goes on along the minus strand of JBJSXI010000039.1, from coordinate 8,764 downwards.
GCGCGCCGGATCCCTGCCACACCACGGCGCGGTCGGCTTCGGCCACGGCGCGGGCGTGCACCAGGGTGAGTCGGTCGAGGGCGCGCTGCAGGGTGACCACATGCGCGGCGAGCTCGCGTCGCTCGAGATGCGACCAGTCGGCCGCACCCACGGCGTCGACCGCCGCGTCGACACCGTCGACCAGGTCGGCAACCAGTCCGCCAGCAGGAGCAAGAGCAATCGAACTCATGTTCGATACGGTACGCACGGGGTGTGACACGTCGCTCGAGATGCGACCAGTCGGCCGCACCCACGGCGTGGACCGCCGCACCTCGACCCCTGCACCACCCTCACCCCCGTGCGAGCATCGGCCGATGCACCTCGCCCGTCAGCTCGCGCTCAGCGGTGAGGCCCGCGCCGCGCTCGGTCAGATCGTGGCGATCATGACCGACCAGGTGCTCGCCGGTGAGGGCCGACCCAGGTGGGATGTCGAGCAGCTGATGGCCCTCGAGGTGCGCCTCGGCACCGCCGCCGACATCGACGATCTCGTCACGCTCGCCGACTCGGGCGACGAGGTGGTCACCCTCGGTATCGACGATGCGGCGCTCCTGCTCGACGGGATGGCTTTCACCGAGATCGCCTCGGCCGATCTGCCGTGGGTCGAGATGGTGCGGTGGACGGCGGATTTCGTGACGACCGAATTGCGCCGCCCGTGGACCGACGACGAGTGGCTCGCCTACGCAACCGACCGTCGCTGACCCCAGCGGCGCCGTACCTCGACGAGCATCGCCACGGCCACCACGCCGCGCAGCGTCCACAACAGGGTGCGCACGAGGTTGATGGTCATCAGCCGATCGTGCACCGCCGCGTCGAACCCGTCGGCGAGCTCACCGTGTGCAGGTGCCGACCACAGACCGCTGATCAGCAGCACGCCGCCCATCGCCGCCGCGCCCACCACCGCCAGCCGGCGGATCCGTCGGTCGGCGACGAGCAGCAGCGCCGCCGTGCACAACCCCTCGATCAACCATGGCAGCGCGAGCAGTGGGCCGATGCGCTCGATGTGGCCGCGCTGATAGGCGACGTACACGTCGGCGCCGACCTCGGCGAAGAGGGGATAGTGGACGACCTGGATCGTCCAGATGAGGCCGACCATGAACCATGTGGCCACCAGGTGGACGATGACCACACTGTCGACCGATGGCAGACGCCGTCCGCTCCCCGGATGCGCCGCCGGGTCATCACCGATCCAGCCGATCAAGCCGAGCACGGCGCCGACGCTACCCCCGGCCCCACCACCTGATCGCCGCCCCGCTGATCCCGGTTCCGTCTAGATTTCGGTGTACCCGGCGGGCCCGCCAGAGCCCCGCCCCACCAGCCAGCCCGCAGCCCTGTCCGGCCCCGCCCCGGTCCCCGATCGCCTGAATCCCCCGACATTTCCCTCAAGTCCCACCCACCGACCGCCGAGAACCACTCCATGAACATGCGACGCGCTCTGCGCCCCCTGCTTGCCCTGACAGCCGTCGGGGCCATCGCCCTCACCGCCGCTACGCCCGTCGGGGCTCGCGGCCCCGCCGCTGCGGCAGCGCTCGAGCAACGCTCGGGCATGCTCGTCGAGGCGCACGGTGACCACATCCACGTCTCCTGTGCGCACGGCACGGGCGATGTGAGCTACTCGATGCAGATGTCCGACGGTCGGATGGTCTCCCTCGAGTCGGTGCCGCGCGACATCGCCCGCGGGCTCGTCGGCCGTCAGGTCGTCGTGCGCGGCACCGATCGCGGTGGGAAGTTCGACCTCACCGGTGGCAGCCTTGCGGCAGCCGACGGGAAGGCCCCGACCGCATCGGCCGACACCGTCCAGCCGGCGATCGCTCCCGGTGTGAAGACCGTCGCCGTGCTGCTCATCAACTTCGCCGACGACATGCGTGAACCGTGGACCCTCACCCAGGCGCGCAACGTCGTGTTCGACGGCGCGACGTCGGTGAACGCCTTCTACCAGGATTCGTCCGACGGCGCGATCTCGTTGAGCGGTGAAGCGTTCGGCTATATCACCATCACCCGTGCGTCGACCACGACTTGCGACTGGCAGCAGTGGTCGAGCACCGCGCGTCAGCAGGCCATCAACTCGGGTATCGCGCTCGGCAACTACACCTACACGGTGTACGCATGGCCGAACACGTCGGGATGTGGCTGGGCCGGCCTCGGCTACCTGCCGGGCACCAGCTCGTACATCGACGGCTACCTCGACACACGGGTGGTCGGCCACGAGCTCGGTCACAACTTCGGCGTCCACCACGCGGCCACGATGTCGTGCACCGGTACCGACGGTCTGCCGTCGGCGGTCACCGGCACGTGCTCGATGAGCGAGTACGGCGACGGCTTCTCGATCATGGGATCGTCGTCCCGTCTGCAGAACGGCTGGCACAAGGCCCAGCTGGGGTGGCTGTCGGGCGCCGTCGTCACGGCCAGCACGACGACCACCCAGGTGATCGCCCCGCTCGAGTCGGGTTCGGGTGTGCGCATGGTGCGTGTGCCCCGCGGCAACGGCACCTACCTGTGGATCGACTTCCGTCAGCCCACCGGTCTGTTCGACAACTTCACTGCCGGATCGGCGATCGTGAGCGGCGTGTCGCTGCGCATCGCACCGGAGACCACGTCACTCGTGCAGTCGCAGTTGATCGACGTCACGCCGACCAGCCCGACGAGTTTCGGTGACTCCACCTTGAAGGCCGGCATGTCGTTCACAGATCCACTGACCGGGGTCACCATCTCGGTGCTGTCGGTGAGCGCCTCGGGTGCCGAAGTGAGCATCGACTACGGCGCCGACACGGTCGCCCCGTCGGCGCCGACAGGCCTCACCGCGACGCCCACGGCTGCATCGTTGACTGCGTCGACATCGGAGGTGGTCCTCAACTGGAACGCCTCGACCGACAACCGCGGTGTCGCCGGCTATCGGGTGTACACGGACGGATCGCTCACGGCGACGACGGCCAACCGCACCTTCACGGTGACGGGCCTCACGCCGAGCACCACCTACACCTTCGGGGTCGAGGCGTTCGATGCCGCGGGTAATGCGAGCTCCAGGTCGACGGTGACGGTGACGACACCGACCCCTGATGTCAATGCACCCTCAGCGGTGAGCACACTCAGCCCGCTCGTCAACAAGTCGCGGCAGGTGACCCTCCGTTGGAATGCCTCGGTCGATCCGGAGGGGTCGGTCGTCACGTACGTGATCTCCCGGTCGGGACGCACCTGGACCACGACGAGCCTGTCGACCATCGACAAGCCGGGTCGTGGCACCTTCACCTACACCATCTATGCCCGTGACGCAGCGGGCAACGCAACGGCATCGGTGACGGTGACCGTGACGGTGCGCTGATCCAGTCGAACCACCTGCACATGGCCCGGTCTACGATCGGGCCATGTGCACGGTGTGCTTCGGTGGCTACCAGGCGGTCCCCGTAGCCGCAGTTGCTGCTCGGGCGTGGTGGGTGAGCCGGCGACGCGAGCGGGTCACGCCGCCCGCAGCCACAGACGCCGACCGAGCAGTCGCCACAGCAGCCACGCCGTCACGGTGAGTCCGGCGATGCCGATCGCGGTCTGCGCGGCGAACCCTCCCCAGGTGGCGGCCCGCTGGAACGACGGCGCCTTGTCCACCCACGCCGGCCCTCCCCATGACAGGTCGAGGGTCTGGGTGCCCCGCTCGGGGTTGAGCAGGCGGGCCCACAGGAACCAGCCGAAGATCCGGCACGCGCCGTAGAAGAAGTAGGCCCGGTACACGGCGAGCATCACCGAGTCGCTCAGCGCGAATCGTCGTCGGATCCATCCCCATGCCGGATCCGCAGGTACGACGGTGTCGAAGAAGTAGCGGCGCGAGAACACCGCCGGTCCACCGAGCGCGAGGCACAGCCACAGGGCATCCCACACCCCGCCGAAGCTCGAGAAGTACGCCGCGGCGTCGCCGTACCGACCGGCTTGTCCGGCGTAGGCCCACATCCCGGTCGAGTAGTGCTGGGTGGTGAATGGGAAGAACAGCATGGTGCCGACCGAGTCGAAGCAGTCGGTGAGCACGTGGGCGGCGCCGCCGAGGAGCAGGCCCACCGACCAGGCCCGGTTGCGCGTCGTCGCCAACAGCACGAGGGTGACGAGCACGATGAAGAGCAGCGAGTGGGTGGGTCCGACCCCGGGCCACCCGCGGTGGTACTTCCACGGCTCGGATGCCTTGATCAAGGTGATGTCGCCGATGTTGATCCCGTAGACGGGCAACTTGGTGAACAGGTCGGGGAGCAGACAGCCGAGGAGGATGGCGAGGTAGCTCACCTTCGTGCGGATGTGCTTCTGCAGGAAGTACGACTCGAGTTCGTGGGCGGCCCAACTCATCGTGGCGGCTCCGGGCGTGAACGCCGAGCCGCCCACCATGTCGTGGTCGCCACCGAACCGATCACGATCGCCGGGCCGGAGATCCAGTTGAGGATCGGCGTGCGCAGCAGCGCGCCACCGATCACCAGGATCACCACAGCGATCGCGTACCCGAGGGTTTCTGCGCGGTGCATGGCGGGCACCGTATCCGAGGAGGGTTCAGTCGTCGGCGTGTCCGAGGCGATCAGCCTCGTGGGCGAGTGACGAGAAGCGACCGTGCAGGTCGACCACGCGGACGACGTTCGTGATGTGCCGCAGCGGTCGCTCGGCCGATTCGAACGGAGCGAGCGAGTGGCCGACGTGGGGCACCAGGGTTGCCAATCGGTCGATGGGTGAGGGCCATGGATCGCCCGCCGGCGGGGGGAATCCACCGAGGTCGCTCGGAGTGGGGACTGTCGGTGCGGCCGGTGCCGCGGGCGGGTCGACGACGACGCGAGGTTCGCTCGGGGCGGTGGACGACGGCGCCACATCCCGCGGTGCATGGCCCATATACGTCAGTGAATCATCGCGGCGGAAGCCGACCTCGAGGGCCGCGCCGGCCGCCTCGGCGAGTCGGGCGAGGGTGGGCAGTGACGGCACCTTGCGGCCCAGCTCGTAGTTCGAGATCGCCGACTGGGCCATGCCGGCGCGCACGGCGAAGTCCTGTTGCGACAGCCCGGAGGCCTGACGCATGTCGCGCACGAGGGCGGCGATGTCGGCGGTGTCCATCGAGGTGATCGTATCCCCCTGCCCGATCGGGCATCACATTCGTTCGTGTATCGAGTCCATCACCCCAGCGTGTGACGTGTATGGCCGCCACGCCGCGAAAGTTTTTCACATCGGTTATTGACCGTAATGCCCGGATGGTCAAGAGTGCCCCGGTCGGGCGGTCCGACAGTGAGTGTCAGTGACCGGAAGGTGATGCGATGCGTGACTGGGGCGCCTCCGTGGCCCAGCGCATCGCGCTCCGGTTCCAAGTGCTGCGTTGCATCGTGTTCGCCGTGGTGGCAGGCCTGTTGGCCGCCGCACTGCCCGTGCCGCCAGCCCGGCCTGCCGACTACCTCACCGTCGCCGGCGCCGCCCCGACGCCCCTCGTCACGACGGCGCTCACCGCCGCTGATGTCACCGCCGTGCGCGCGACCGCCGCGTCGTACTGGCCGGGGGCGGATCTCACCGGGGTGGTGATCACGATCACCGACCTGCCGGATGGTCGGCTGGCCCGAGAGGTCGACGGAGCGATCGAGCTCGACACCACGGCAGCGGGACGGGGCTGGTGGACGAACCCCTCACTCACCACTGCGGTCGCCACCGACCGGATCGATCTCCTTACGGTTATGGCCCACGAGTTCGGCCACGTCCTGGGCCTCGAAGATATACCTGCGGATATAACGCCGGCCTCGCTGATGACCGCCACGCTGGAGCCCGGTGTGCGCCGCCTCGCCGAGGTGCGTGTCGCCGTGGCGGGCACCGCCTCGGTGAGCCAGACAGGCTCCATGATCACCGCCGTGTCCGGCGCGAAGACCACCACCCTCGACGCCGCTCTGCTCGCCAAACTCGAGTTGGCCGGCAGCACGGGCAACGACGTGATCACCTTGTCGAACGCCCTGACGGTGCCGCTCGTGGTGTTCGGTGGCGGTGGGGCCGACAGCGTGATCGGCTCGGCCACGGGCACCACGTACCTCGTCGACCGCACGACCCCGGGTTCGAGCGGTCAGGTGTCGTTGCACGAGGTCGACACGCTCACCGGCGGCGCAGCCACCACCGACACGGTCGTCCTGCCGGCGAGTGGCGCGACGATCCGCCTGAACGGCGCGAATGCCGGCTCGGTGCTCAGCACGTCGGGGGCCACGCTGGTCACCTACACCGGTGTCGAGCAGGTGCAGGGTGGCGACGGGGCCGACACGGTGGTCACCGCCGTGGACAGTTCGCTCGGGTCGCTCATCCTCGGGGCCACCGACCGCTACGTGATCGACATCGTCGACGTGCAGGTGCCGGCGCCGACACCCGCCGAACCGGATCGGCTCATCACGGTGCCCGAGGTATATACGTTGACGGTTGGCTCGATGAGCCTGGCGAGCGGCGCCGCCCTCGAGGTGCGGATGGCCTCGGGCACACTCGCCGCCGCGACCCTGCCCACCACGTTCGAACCGATCATCGCCACTTCCTTCACGGGGACTCCCTCGCTCCGCGGCCTCGATCTCGGTGGGGGCCTCTACGGCGTCATCACCACGAGTTCGACCGGCATCGACCTCGGGGTGGCCGCCCTGCCCGACGGACTGGTGGCGGTCTTCGATGCGGCCGCCGATGCCGATCGGTTCTTCGCCTTCCTCGGTGGGGCGACGACCACTTTCGGTCCGGTGCCGGTAGCCCTCGACATCGGTGGGCAACGACTCTCCGGCAGGGTCACCGTCAGTGGCACGACGAGTGTGGTCACCCTGACGATGACCGATCTCGACCTGCGACTCGGCGACGAGACCCGTCCGCTGTTCCGACTGGCCGACGGCGATGCGACGCTCACGCTCTCGCTCGTCAGCACGACGGTCGGTTTGGTGACGACGACCCCGTTCATTGCCGGTTCGCTGAGCGGCAATATCTCTTCGTATGTGGCCGGTGTGTCGGTGTCGGGCAGCTTCACGGTCACGGTCGATACGAACGCTCCCCGGCCGATCTCGGTGGCCGGCACGGGGGTCACGCTGTCGCTCGGCGGGCAGCGGGTGACGGGCGGACTCACATTCACCCGTCTGGTCACCGGCGGCGCACCTCGTATCAGGGTCACCGCAACGCCGGACACCACGGTGTCCTTCGGCGGTGCCTCGAGCGCGCTGGTCACGGCGTCACTGAAGGCGAGGCCGATCGCCGGCTCGACCCCGGCTCAGTTCGAGAACCCGTGGCTGGAGATCTCCGTAGATGGGGTGAGCGCATCGATGCTCGCCACCGTTGCGGTCGAGGGTGGCGATGTGGTGGTGAGCGGAGATGTGAGCGTGGTCATCGACACGACACTCACCATCCCGGTGTTCCAGGTGAGTGCGTCGAACCTCAACGCAACGATCGGCTCGCGTTCGTTCAGCGGCACCTTCTCCTTCGACGAACTCGACGAACTCGACGCCGCAGGTGCCAAGCAGGTGCGACTCGCCGTGTCGGGGCTCGGTGTGTCGCTCGGCAGCGGCGCAGCAACGATCAGCAACGGCGCCGGTTCGTTCGTCATCTCCTCGACCGGCCTCACCGGGCGCGTCTCGGCCTCGGCGTCGCTCGCCGTCGGCGGGCTCTCCCTGTCGGCGGGCACGGCCGCACTCGCGCTCGACACGACCGGCAGCTCGAACCAGCTCGTCATCGAGATCACCAATGCCGCCGGCACCGTCACCACCGGGCTCGGGGCGTTCGGCTTCTCTGGCACCGTGCTCGTCGACGTGGCACGTGTGGCGGGCGCCGACCGGGTGGCGATCGGTGTCGCCGACCTGTCGCTCGGCATCACGTCGGGGTCGCTGGCGGGAACAGGTCTCTACGGTGCCGAGGGTGCGTTCCTCGCCACGACCACCGGCCTCGCAGGTGTGCTGTCGGGACGTGCGTCGGTTGCCTCCGACACCGTCGATGTCGGAGCGCGCATCGGTCTGCGGATCAACACCACGGGTGCGGCGGTCACCTCGACAGATGTGACGGTCGGCGGCCGGACGTTCACGATCGTCTTCGCGTCGGGCTCGCCGGCCCTCGAGGTGTTCGGGACGGTCAGTCGCTTCTCGATCGGCTCGTTCCTCACCGTCGAGGGTGACGTGACCTTCTCGGGTGATGTCGCGACGATCGCCGCGGGCACGGTGCTGTTCGTCGGTGAGGGCCCAGCCAACCTGCCCGATGGCTCGACGGCCAACCCGGCGGCGCGTGGACTGCGTGTGGTGGTCGGCGTCGGCGGCGGCACGATCAAGAGGATTGGTGCCGGCTACGCCCTCTCGATCGCCGGTTCGCTCGGCCTCGTCGGAGTGCCGTCGGTGCGCAATGCGAGTGCGACGAATGCCACGGTGCGCGTGAACACCACCGGTGCCGCGCAGGAGGGGTTCACCGGTACCGATGACGTGTACGAGGTCGGTGTCACCTCGGCCGAACTCGACCTCGGCGTCTTGCACGTGACGGCGGGCGGGACGATCCGTCGCACCACCACTGCCTCGGGCCTCGATGCGCTCGCACTCTCGACCGAGAACCTCGCTTTCACCGCCAAGGCCGGGTCGTCGACGGCGGTTGCCGTGACGAACGGGTCGGGTGTCGTGCTGTTCACGAGCACCGGCGCCACTGCGTCGCTGTCGGCCAACGCGGCCGTGGGCGGGCGCAGCCTGTCGGGCCACGTCGAGTTCAACACGACGGGTGCCGCCATCGATGAGCGGGTCGGCTCGACCGACCTCGA
>JBJSXI010000038.1:0-29174 GCA_046086305.1 Ilumatobacteraceae bacterium | reverse complement strand
CTCGCGCTGCTCGACGTCGACCTCCAGGGCTCGACGCAGGTGGCCGTCGACATCCGCAGCCGGTTCCTCTTCGAGACGGAGGTCTTCGCCCGTCGCCAACGGCGCACACTCGGTGTGGGCGAACTCAACGACCTGATGCTCGCGGCCCAGGCCGATGCCTACGGAGACGGCCTCGACCAGTCGACGGCGCACCGCTACATGTGGGCGGTGAAGCCGCACTACTACGGCGCCCACTTCTACAACTGGCCATACACCTACGGCCTCCTGTTCGGGCTCGGTCTGTTCGCTGCATACCGCAACGATCCGGAACGATTCCGTGCGCGCTACGACGATGCCCTGTCGCGCGCCGGGATCGACACCGCCGAGGAACTCGCCCTGCGCTTCGGCTTCGACGTCAGTGACCCTGCGTTCTGGACAGCGAGCCTCGACGTGGTGCGCGAGCGCATCTCGTCCTACGAGCGCCTGACACAACCATGACGTCACTCTTCGCAGCCGAACGCTCCGACATCGCCGCCGCGCTCGGTGCCGAACCGCGCTACCGCGTCGACCAGGTGTGGGACGGTCTCTACCGTCACCTCCGTGAGCCACACGAGTTGACCGTGCTGCCGAAGGACGTGCGATCGACACTGGCCGCCGAGTTCCCCACGGCGCTCACCGAGACGACCCGCACGGTGAGCGATGACGGCGAGACGGTGAAGGTGCTCTGGGAACTGGCCGATGGTGCGCCGATCGAGACGGTTGTCATGTGCTACCCCGATCGGGTGACGGTCTGTGTGAGTTCGCAGGCCGGCTGCGCCATGGGCTGTGGATTCTGCGCCACGGGACAGGCAGGATTCCGTCGACACCTCGATGTCGGCGAGATCGTCGAGCAGGTCGTCCGCGCCGCCCGGATCGCGCGCGGCATGGATCGGCGGCTCGCCAACGTCGTCTACATGGGGATGGGTGAGCCGCTGGCCAACGAGGTCGCGGTGTGGCAGTCGGTCGAACGTCTCCACCACGACCTTGGGCTGTCGGCACGCCACCTCACCATCAGCACGGTGGGCATCGTCCCGGGAATCCGGACACTTGCATCGCGTCCTCTGCCGGTGAACCTCGCCGTATCGCTCCATGCCGCGAACGATGGGTTGCGCGACCAACTCGTGCCGATCAATCGACGCTACGCACTCGACGAACTCGTCGACGCCTGCCGCGACTACCTGGCGGCCAAGGGTCGCCGAGTGAGCTTCGAGTGGGCGCTGATCGACGGTGTGAACGACCGCGACAGTGACGCCCGCGAACTGGCCCGACTCTGTCGACGGCTTCGTCCCGCCGCCCACGTCAACCTGATCCCGCTCAACCCCACCCCCGGCTACCCGACGGTCGGCTCGCCGCCTGCACGAGTCGCGTCGTTCCGCGACCTCCTCGGCGTCCTCGGGGTCACGGCCACCGTGCGGCGAAACCGCGGCACCGATATTTCTGCCGCCTGTGGTCAGCTCGCCGCAGGTCAGCCCGTCAGGATGTCGCCGCCTCGTTGACGTCCGCTCCGAGGTACGCAGGATTCGCCACGAGCAACTTGTCGCGAACCGATGCCCACACGAGGGCACGGACCTCGGCATCACGGTGATCGAGCCGTCCCGATCGGATGGCCGCCACGAGATCGGCATCGTCGACCACGCCGAGCGAATCGAGTCGTTCGCGGTGTGCTGCGTCGAGGACCGGGCCGATCGCCAACTCACGCTCGACGATGGCCAGCATGTTGGCCGCAACCCTGGCGTGGAACCGGAGACCGCTGTCCGCCACACGCGAGAGGTCGCCTTCGATCCATGTGCGCACGGCCTCGACCATCTCGGCCAGCGTCGGTCGGTCGTGAGGACTCACCATCGCCCTTCGAGTGCGAGGAACATGTCGTGTTCGTTCTCGCAGACACGCCGTCCGATTGCCGCGAGCTCGTGGCTGCGAACCGCACCGCCGAGATGTGCCGCTGCCTGCACGATGCACATGATCCCCCATTTCACCGTCCCGAGCACCTCCCACCAGTGGATCTCATCGGCGTCGGGCCGCCGACCACTGACCTCTCGATATCCCTCGATCAACTCGGCGATGCCACCGAGACCTGCCACGCGACCCGGTCCACCGAAGCGCCACGCCTTCACGCACAACCACCCGATGTCCTCGAGTGGCTCACCACGGTGGGTGAGTTCCCAATCGAGGACGGCGACGAGGCCATGACTCCCGATCAGGAGATTGCCGAGACGGAAGTCACCGTGCACCAGACCCGACTCCCTCGCAGGAGGACGATTCGACTCGAGCCAGCGCAGACCCAGTTCGAAGGCGGGGTGCGGCTCACCGAGCGTTTCGAGCAGTTGTCGGTATGACACGAGTTGGTCGATCTCAGCGAGCCCGCCCACATCCGACACGTCGACGTCGTGCATCGTGGCGAGCACACCTCCGATCTGACGCACGAGCGACACACGCGCATCGGCGAATGCGTCGTCACGCAGGATCCGCCGGGCGATCGTCTCACCCTCGAGGGCGGTGAGGACGAGGAAGGGCGCACCCAGCAGGTGCGGATCGGACGACACATCGACGACCTCGGCAACCGGCACACCTGCGGCGCGCACCCGCCGCAGCACCTCGGCCTCGATCATCACATCACGAGCATCACCGTCGCGTCGACGTTGGAGGATCAATGGCTGAGCATCCGCTCGGAAGCGGTATGTCTCGCGGGATGCGCCGCCACTCAGCCGCTCGAGATCGGTGACCTCGCGACACCCCAGCCGCTCGGCGAGTCTGGCGGCGAGGTCGTCCACCAGCCGCTCAGCAGTGGGCGCGTACGGTCGGGTACGGGTTGACGGCTGCGCCACCGCCGGGGTGGATCTCGAAGTGCAGGTGCACGGTCGAGTACTGCGCATTCCCCGTGTCACCCATGTAGCCGATCACAGTGCCGGCCGACACCCTCCCGAGCTGGCCATAGCCGTCGAGATGGGCATAGAAGTACGAGTTCCCGTCGTCGCCGGCGAGCCAGGCGGAGATACCGCCGAGCGAGTAGGTGACACCGCGTGCCGATCCGCTCACGACCGCGAGGATGGGGGTCCCGCGGGCGCCGATCAGGTCGACACCCTGATGAGTGCGTCCTCCGCTGCGCGGCGCACCCCAGGTGTCGCTGAACCCCACGGGTGCGTCGCCGGTCGGACACACCCACGAGGCACCGCCATAGTCGCGCCCGCCCGACGAGCCCCCCGACGACCCGCCGGATCCCTGACGGGCCGCCTCACGCTCGGCTCGAGCGCGCCGCTCCGCCTCGAGCGCCTTGCGCACCTTCTCGTCCTGGAGGCGCTGTGCCTCGATCCTCTCGAGTTCTGCAACCTGGGCGAGCGCACGATCGCGAAGCGTGGCTGCGTTGTCGCGCTCACGTGTCGCCTCGTCGCGGTTCTCCTCGAGCCGGCGCGTCGCGGCGAGCAGATCGCGGCTGACCGAGTCGTACTCGTCGAAGTCCTCATCGGAGGTGTCGTCGATCACTGCCGACAACGCAGCAAGCTGCATCTGTTCCTCGGGGGACGAGAATCCGTTGAGCAGTGGCGAAGTTGCCGACCCCGATCGGGTGAAACGTCGAATCGCGATCTGCTGGACCCGGTCAGAGAGCGCCCCGATCGTGGCTTCGAGCGCAGCCACCTCGGCCGACAGGGATTCGGCCTCGAGTTCGAGGCTCTCGATCCGGGAAACCGCCGCGAAGTATTCGTCGGCCGCCCGGTTGGCCCGGTCACGGGCGTCGGCGATCTCGCGTGCGGCGCGCTCGGCAGCATCCTCGGCCGACACGGGCACCGCGCCGAGGGGCGCGCCGAGCATGGCGATCACGAGGGCCCCGATGGCCGTGAGGGTGGACGGCAACCGCACGGGCCGGAATGCTACCGGATGTTTCATTCGCGTTACGGTCATTCGATCGCCACGGCCCTATCGTCGGGCGCATGGTGAGTGTGCTGCGCCTCGGCGCCGTCGAGGTCGTCCGGGACGGACGCCGCATCCTCGGACCCCTCGACTGGGACGTTGCCGAGGGTGAGCGCTGGCTCGTCCTCGGGGCGAATGGTTCCGGGAAGACGACCCTCGTGCGCGTTGCCGCGCTCTACGAACATCCATCGACGGGCACCGTGGAGGTCCTCGGAGAGCGGCTCGGTCGGACCGACGTTCGCGAACTCCGTCGGCGGATCGGGTATCTGTCGGCGTCTCTCGCCGCCGAGCTGCGGCCCCAGCTGCGAGCACTCGACGTCGTGATGACGGCGCGGTATGCAGCCCTCGAACCCTGGTGGCACCGCTACACCGTCGATGACGAGCGTCGGGCCGCAGTGTGCCTCGAGCGGCTCGGCGTCGGCTGGACCGCTGAACGTCCGTGGGGAACGCTCTCGTCGGGAGAACAACAGCGCGTCCTGCTCGCGCGCACACTGATGAACGACCCTGCGATCGTGCTGCTCGATGAGCCGAGCGCCCGACTCGATCTCGCCGGACGCGAGCATCTCGTGACTGCGCTCGGCGAACTCGCCGACGCAGGACCGGCGTTGGTACTGGTCACTCATCACCTCGATGAGGTACCCCCGGGGATGAGCCATGTGCTGATGCTCCGCGACGGAGCGGTTGTCACACAGGGTCCGATCGCCAGTCACCTCACCGCCGATGCGCTCACCCAGTGCTTCGGACTCGAACTCGAGTTGGAACAGCGTCGCGACGGGCGGTGGTCGGCCTGGCGGACGACGCCCTGACCGGGGGCACTGGCCGAGATCCGGCGACCGGCGTCAGCGACTGACGAGCGCGGCCAATCGCTCGCGACCCGAGGTGATCTGCTCTGCGAGCGCACGCTCGAGCACGCCACCCGTCCACAACGAGCCGCCGTAATGCAGGTGCATGCGGAGTGTCGCGGCTGCACCTGCACCGTCAACCTCGGCACGCAGGATCCAGGGAGCGTGCCGCTTGCCGTCGAGTTCGCGGCGTTCGAACTCGACGACGTGCCGGACGGTGTCGTGAAGGGTACGCACCATGCGCAGCTGCTTACTGCGCGCAAACGGGCCGACACGGGCCCGCAACTCGACCCTCCACGTCGAGGCGTCAGCATCGACCGTTGCGCTGTGGACGACATCGGTCCACTCGACATACCGACTCAGGTCATCGACCCAGGCGAAGAGCACAGCCGGGTCGCAGGGCGCCTCGAGCGAGGCAGTGACGTCCACGCCGACAGTCTCGCAGCCGGGAAACGATGGTGGGCGGTACAGGTCTCGAACCTGTGACCTCTACGGTGTGAACGTAGCGCTCTAGCCGACTGAGCTAACCGCCCGTGAGGTCGGCAATCTACCAGCGCAGTCCGAGCGGCACACCAGGTCAGGTCCGCCCGACGAGCACGCAGGCGATGCCGAGCCCCTGACGGTCCCGATGCGCGTCGGTCCCCGCCGGGCAGTCCTCGGCCCGCCCGACCAACTCGACCACGACGGCGTCGTGAGCTGCCCCGCAGGAGGCCTCGGCGGCATCACCGTTGTTCTCGATCGTCACACACGATCCCGGCTCGAGCAGGTTGTCGATCGGGATCGGTTCCGGCGGACGCTCGAGCGCTGCAGACGCGAACACCGCGAGGGCGCCGAGACATCCGATGACGAGGAGCGGACGCCACGGGACACGCAGTGGATCCTGATAGCGGGCGAACGGGTCGAAACGCCGACGCACCAGTGGGACGGGCGTGTTCCGAGCGGGGTCGACCGGATCGACAGCCGGTTCAGAGGCAACGAGCGAGCGGTCGTACTCGCGTCGCGCCGCAGGGTCACCGAGGACTTGCCAGGCACGATTGATCTCCGCCATCGCCTCTGGTCGGCCGCCGGCGTCGGGGTGGTGCCGACGCGCCGCCCGACGATAGGCATCGCGGATCTCCGCGTGTGAGGCACCGCGAGCGACACCCAGCACGTCGTAGTGCGTTGCCATCCCCGACACCGCTCAGTACCCCAGGTCGACGTCGACGATGCCCACGAGCGGTGCACCAGCGGCGAACCGCTGCACATTCGTCGTGATGCGTTCCGACAGCAGCTCGACGGCCATCTCCGGTGTGTTCCCGACGTGGGGGGTGATGATGCAGTTCGGCTGCCGCCACAACGGGTGCTCCCCCGGGAGGGGCTCGGGGTCGGTCACATCCAGCGCTGCCCCACCGATCACCTCGGCGTCGAGTGCCCACACGAGATCCTCGGTGATGATGTGACGTCCACGGGCAACGTTCACGACCCATGCGTCACGCCGCATCTGGGTGAACTCCTCCCGGCTCAGGAGTCCCTCGGTCTCTGGAGTCAGCGCCAGCGCGAGCACCACGACATCGGCATCGGCGATGGCTTCGACGTAGCGGTCGAAACCAACGACGATGTCGGCCCCCTCGATCTCGGCGACACGTCGACGCACCACGGTGGTGCGGCAGTCGAACGGAGTGAGCAGCCGCAGGAAGGCCTCGGTGATGCCACCACCGCCGAGGACGGTGACGTCGGCGCCGATGAGATTCCGGCCGGTCGGCGCCTCCCACTGTGCAGCCCGCGCGTACCGACCAACCCCGCGCATCCCCGCGAGGGTCAATGCGAGGGCCAGTTCGGCCACCGGTTCTGCGTACACACCCTTGCCGCACGTCCACACACGGTCGTGGTCGAGGACATCGACGAGCGGTTCGATCCCTGCGAACGGCAACTGCACCCACGTCACCTGCGGCGCCCGGTCGATCGTGTCACGGAGCAACGCTGCATTGCGCGGCGACCCCCAGATCAGCGCCTCGGCTTCCTCTGGTTCGACGATCTGCGCACCTGCTGCACGCACCGCATCAGACATCCACGATGGGGCCGCCGACGGACCGATCGCCACGAGCGGAGGGGCGTCGCGGCGACCATCCTCTCGACGGGGATCAGCGGAACGCATGGGCGCCTGAGGTTACCGGGCCTCGAGTATCCGCCGGCTGACCGTGTCGCCACTCTCGAGCGCACCCTCCATGTATCCGGTGCACGTCGCGACATGTTCCCCCGCGAGATGCACACGACCCCACGGCGCGCGCAGCACGTCCCAGAACGCGCCGACCTCACCCGGACGGTACACCGCGTAGGAGCCGCCATACCGGCGATGGATACTCCACGCCCGGCTCACCCCCGCCAAGGGGGCAGCACCGAATCCATGGATCGACTGCATCTCGGCGGCCGCGAGGTCGAGGCGCGCTTGTTCGGTGAGTTGGGCCCACCGGTGTCCGCCCTCTCCGCCGCAGTACGCCATGAGGATCGCCGGGCTGCCGGCCCCGTCTGCCGTCGGCTCGTAGACACGCTGCACACGGCGATCAGTGGTGAGGTATCCGGGCACCCAAGATCTCTCGGGCCACTGCACCGCAGTCTTGGTGACCGTGCCGTAGCCGAGCCCGGAGATGGCCGCCCAGAGAGCAGGCGGCGGGTGTGGCCGCAGATGAAGTCGCCGTACCGCGGGAAGCGCGCAGGCGAGCACGACATGGTCGGCGACGAGGCTGCCGACCCGGGTACGCACCACGACAGACGCATCACTCTGTTCGACTGCATGCACCTCGTCGCCACGACGGATGCACGGACCGAGTTCATCGGCCATCGCCTGTGTGAGCTGTGAGAGCCCGCCTTCGACACGGTGCGCCCGCAACGGCGCGCCGGCTGCGGCACGACGTTGGTGGGCGCGTTGTTGAGCGATGAACAGCAGCGACACCTCGGCTGGCTCGGCAGCGAACTCGCCCTGCGCATCTCGACGGGTGAGCAGAGCTGCGATTCGACCGAGACCGACCGCCGCGGCCACGTCGACGAGTGACCGGCGGTCGACGGACGACGCCTCGGGGTGGTCGTTCGGGCGGCTGGGATCGGTGATGTCAGCGGCTACCGCGTCGATGTAGTCCTCGTACGCGGCGACTTCATCGAGCACGGAGGGCGACACCTTGATCAACTCATCCCCCGCCAGCAATCGTCCGTCGATGTCGACGAGGCGACGCACCCGCGACCACTGTTCGCCGGCCCCCTCGACGCGCAGTCCGAATCGGTCGAGCAGTGCATGCATTCGCTCATGGTGGTCGTCGACCCACTCTGCTCCGGTCTCGACATGCTGTCCGCCGTGCAGAGGGGAACGGACGGTTCGCACGCGGCCACCGATGCGGTGTGACGACTCGAGTACGACGACGTCACACCCAGCCTTGCGGAGCTGCCCGGCAGCGCGCAGCCCGGCGAGGCCCGCGCCGACGACGACGACTCTCATGTGGTCGTCAGCTGCCGCCGGTGAGCGTCGACACGACCTTTGTCGAGTCGTCACCGGAGCGACGCAACACGAGCGCCGCCGACACGATCGCGAGGAGCGTGACGAGGAGGAGCACGGAGGCCATCGACGCGATGTCGGGTTTGCGAACCGTCTTCACCTGACCGAGCACGTACGTGGGGAAGGTGTTCGTGCCAGGCGCCTTCACGAAGTCCGAGATGATCACGTTGTCGAGGGCGAAGGTGAACGCCAGCAGGCCACCGGCGAGAACCGCCGGAGCGATGAGCGGAAGCGTGATCTGCCGGAACGCGGTGAACGGCGTGGCGAACAGATCAGCCGCAGCCTGCTCGAGACTCTCGTCCATGCCCTGCATCCGCGCCCGGACGATCAGCGTGACGACGGCGGCCGAGAAGATCGACTGGCCGATCCACAGCGGCACCAACCCTTGGCGGAACACGCCTCCGAAGCCGACGAACTGCAACTGCATGCCGGTCGCATCGACGATCTCAGGAGTGGTGAGCACCAGGAGCACTACCGCCATGAAGCCCACCGTCCACCGACCCGGTCGGCGGGCGAGGGCGATCCCGGCCAGGGTGCCGAGAACGACGGCGATGAGCGCAGCAACCGCCGCCGCACCGAACGAGGAGCGCACCGACCCTGTGAGGAGCGAGTTGTCCCACATCTCCCGATACCAGCGGGTGGAGAATCCCGACCACACCTCCAATGCCTTGTTGTTGTTGAACGAATGAGCAACAACGAAGACAAGAGGGAGGTAGAGGAAGGCGATCACTGCGCCCGAGGCGGCCCAGAGTGCGCTCGTCGTCCCGCGCTCGGGCAGCACGGCGACGATCCCCACTCCGACGACGAGCACGGCGATGGCGAGAACCACGGCGACCAGCGAGCTGAGCGATGGCCGGAGCATGAACAGACCCGAACCAAGAGCGACACCGAGTCCAAGGACCGCCCCGATGCGACGGTCGAAGGAGGCTGCCGCTCGCAGCACCCGCGCCACGACGAACCCGATGGCGAGCACGGCGAGGATCGACGCCACGAGGATCACGGCGATCGCTGCGCCGAGAGGAGGATTCTGCGACTGGAGGAACTGCGTCGCCACGAGGTTGCCCGGCATGTTGCCGTCGGCGCCGCCGAGGACGTTCGCCGTGATGTAGTCGCCGGCGAGCGGCACGAACACGAGGACGACACCCGCGATGATGCCGGGCGCGGACAGCGGGAGCGTCACCTGCACGAAGGTGCGCAGTCGTCCGGCGAACAGGTCCTTGCTCGCCTCACGGAGCACCGGGTCGAGTCGATCAAGCGCCACGAACAGTGGGAACACCATCAGCGGGAGGTAGTTGTAGACGACACCGATCTGCACGCCGAGCCGGGTGTCGAGGACCGCCAGACGTTCGGCGATCACGCCCCACGAGACGAGCGTGTTCGAGATGAGACCCTTCGGTGCGAGCACGATGCGCCAGGCAAGAGTGCGGATGAGGAAGTTCGTGAAGAAGGGCACTGCGAGGAGGGCGAGCACGATCCCCTTGCCACGCCGCACCCGCGTTGCCAGCAGGTAGGCGATCGGGAACGCCACGACTGCGCAGAGGAACGTCCCGAGAAGGGTGGTGCGCATACCCTGCACGAGCACCGTGGCGAAGGTTCCGCCAAATCCGCCCTCGAGGGCCTGGCGGTAGTTGTCGAGCGACAGCCGGTCGTAACTCACACGCCCGGCCGAGCCGGGTACCTTGCCGCCGAAACTCGCCGCCACGACGAGCACCACGGGGACGATGAAGAACACGGCCCACCACCCCCACGCCGGAAGGGCGAGGGCAAAGCGCGGCACGCCCCAGCGCCGGCGGGGAGTGGTGGGAGTGCTCATCGCGCCGTCAGGACCCGGCGGCGGCCTTGACGTTGTTGTAGATGGCGACGATCTCGTCCTGGTTGTCGAGCGAGCCCGACCGCATCCGAGCCGTCTCCTCGTCGGTGAAGTAGACGATGTCGAGGTACTTCGCCTCGGCTGGCAGCAACTCGCGTGCGGCCGAGATGCCGGTGTTGTAGCCGTGGAACTGCACATCGGTCGCCGAGTTGGCGGGGTCGAGGATGAAGTTCATGAAGTTGTAGCAGGCGTCCTCGTTCGCAGCACCGGAGAGGATGCACCAGTTGTCCATCCACAGTTCGGTCTCTGGCGAGCCGAGCACCCACTTGAAGTCGTCTGGGTTGCCTCCCGCTTCTTCGACGGCGAGGAGTCCCTGACAAGCATCGCCGTTCCACACCATCGAGAGCGCATAGTTGCCCTGGGTGAGGTTGATCCCCGGGTAGGAGTCGAAGGCCTTGATGTGCTGGGCGAACTCGCCGACGAGGAACTCCTCGCATGCGGCGAGTTCGGCTGCATCGGTGGTGTTCCAGTCGATCCCGTTGGCCCAGAAGTACATGCCGCACAGATTGGGTGCCGTGTCGAGGATCGACACGTTGCCGCTCGCCTCGTTCATCGCCACATCGATGAAGTCGCTCCATGTGGTGATCTCACGGCTGATCTGGGTCGTGTCGTAGATCCAACCGGTCGAGCCCCAGTTCTTGCACACCGAATGCTTGTTGCCCGGGTCCCACGCCTGGTTCGTGTAGGCCGCGTCGAGATTCGAGAAGTTCGGGATCCGAGTGAGGTCGAGTTCGGCGAGCAGTCCCTCGCCCACGAGCTGAGGGATGTAGACGCCGGTCGGGCAGATCATGTCGAATCCGGCGTTGCCACCTGCGGCGACGAGCTTCTGGATCGCCTCCTCGTTCGAGTTGAAGATCGTGATCTCGATGTTGCCGAAACTCGCCAGCAGGTCCGGGTCGTCGTACTCGGCCCAGGTGAACAACTTGAACGAGTCGCCCGAGTCGGAGCCCCCGTCGCCTCCCCCGCATGCGGCGAGGAAGGCAGCCGCGGCAGCCGTGCCCCCCGCTGCGGCGAACAGTTCGCGGCGGCTCATGGCCCCTGCGATCCGCTGCGCCGTCGCTCTGTCGGCGAGGATCTTGGTGGGTCGCGGTGTGGTCGTCACAGCATTCCTTTCATGTTGGTGGAAAAGGGAATCCTTCACTCGTCCTCGTCGGCGGCATCGGCCGTGGCCGACGAAACCTGGCTCGAGACGATCTCCGCCTGACGGTCGGAGAACTGGTAGACGTCGTCGGCCGACCACGTGCACCAGACATCCTCGCCTGCGGCGAACCGAGCACTTCCGTCGGCTCGTGGCGCGAGCACGACGATCTCGCGGCCGTTTGCGGCGACGATGTACTGCAGGACGTCACCGAAGTGCGCGACGCCTGCCACGGTGCCGCGGAGCGTGTTCACACCGGTCGCGGGCTCGGTCGCTGCGAGGCGGAAACACTCGGGGCGAACTGCGGCGAGCGCACCTGCGCCAACGGTGAGTCGCTCTTCTGGCCGGGACACACGGAAGGGCGTTCCGTCGTCGGCGATGACGCCGTCGGCAGTCGCCGTGCCCCTCCAGAAGTTGTTCCGACCGATGAACGCAGCCACGAAGGCCGACTTCGGACGTTCATAGACCGTCTCGGGGTCGGCGAGCTGCTCGATGTGTCCGTCGAGCATGATGGCGATCCGGTCGCTCATGCTCATCGCTTCTTCCTGATCGTGCGTGACGAAGACGAAGGTGATGCCGAGCTGGCTCTGGAGCAGCTTCAGCTCGATCTGCATCTCTTCGCGCAACTTCCGATCGAGTGCGCCGAGCGGTTCGTCGAGCAGCAGGACGCTCGGCCGATTGACGAGCGCCCGTGCGAGTGCGACACGCTGCTGCTGTCCACCCGACAACTGACGAGGCATCCGCTGCGCGAGATGACTCATCTTCACCATCGCGAGGGCCTCGGTGACTCGCCCGGCGATCTCCGACTTCGGCACCTTGCGCTGACGCAGGCCGTACGCGACATTCGCCGCAACGTCCATGTGCGGGAACAGCGCGTAACTCTGGAACACGGTGTTCACGTCGCGGCGGTAGGGCGGGATCCCCTGGACGACCTCGCCGCTGATGCGGATCTCGCCCTCGTCGGGCTGCTCGAATCCGGCGAGCATCCGCAGGGTGGTGGTCTTGCCGCAGCCGGACGGGCCGAGGAGCGACAGGAATTCTCCGGGCTCGACCGTGAGATCGAGGTGATCGACGGCAACCATCGTGCCGAAACGCTTGGTCACCCCACGCAGTTCGACGGCGCCGCGCCGCGTCGACTGCCCGGTTCCGGGCATGCCGGTCGTCGCGTCGCTCACCACACTCCCCCAGATCAGTTCGGCGCCCCCAGGCGGCGGGAACCTCAAGTCTGGCAGGTTCCCGGCCACCGTGCACATCCGCGGCGGCACGCGCCGTCGGCGGGTCAACTGCCGATGTTGGCCATCACGTGCTTGATCCGGGTGTAGTCGTCGAGGGCGTAAGCACTGAGGTCCTTGCCGTATCCGGACTTCTTGTAACCGCCATGAGGCATCTCGGCAACGAGCGGGATGTGGGTGTTGATCCACACACAGCCGAAGTCGAGCCGGCGGGCCATCCGCATCGCCCGGCCGAAGTCCTTCGTCCACACGCTGCTGGCGAGGCCGTACTCGACGCCGTTGGCCCAGCGCACGGCTTCGTCCTCGTCGGTGAACCGCTGGACGGTGATGACCGGCCCGAAGATCTCCTGCTGGATCATCTCATCGTCCTGGCGGAGATTGGCGATGACGGTCGGCTCGTAGAAGAACCCGTTCCCGCCGACGGCACGACCACCTGCCACCACCTCGGCGTGTGCCGGACGACGGTCGACCATGCCGGTCACCCGTGCGAGCTGCGACGGATTGTTCACCGGGCCGAACAGCACGTCCTCGTCGTCGGGCGCACCAGTACGGGTCGCACGGGCCTGCTCGCCCAGAGCGGCCACGAAGTCGTCGTAGGCACCTGGGGCCACGATGACCCGCGTCGCTGCAGTGCAGTCCTGACCGGCGTTGAAGTAGCCGGCCACGGCAATCCCCTCGGCTGCCGCAGCGATGTCGGCATCGTCGAACACGACGACCGGCGCCTTGCCGCCGAGCTCGAGATGACAGCGCTTGAGGCTGTCGGCGGCCGCCGCGGCGACCTCCTGGCCGGCGCGCACGGAACCGGTCACGCTGACCATCGAGGGCACCGGATGAACGACCATCTGCCGGCCGGTATCGCGATCGCCGCAGACCACGTTGAACACTCCTGGCGGCAGGAACTCGGCGGCGATCTCGGCGAGCAGTCCACTGGTTGCGGGAGTCGTGTCGCTCGGCTTCAAGACGACCGTGTTCCCTGCTGCGATGGCGGGGGCGAACTTCCAGACGGCCATCATCATCGGGTAGTTCCAGGGCGCGACCTGAGCGCACACCCCGATCGGCTCGCGACGGATCATGCTTGTCATGCCGCGCATGTATTCGCCAGCCGACTTCCCCTCGAGGTGACGGGCAGCGGTGGCGAAGAATCTGATCTGGTCGACCATCGGCGGGATCTCTTCACTGCGCACGAGGTGGGCCGGCTTGCCACAGTTCTCGACCTCGCGTGCGATGAGTTCGTCCGCCCGTGCCTCGACCGCATCGGCGATGCGGAACAGGGCGAGTGAACGCTCGCTCGGCGTCGAGTCGCGCCACTCCTCGAAGGCGGTCGCGGCCGCCGACATCGCCTTCTCGACATCGGCGGCACCCGAGAGTGCTGCGGTCGCGTACTGCGTGCCTGTGGAGGGATTCACGACCGGAGTCGTGCGCCCGTCGGCGGCATCGACATATGCGCCGTTGACGAAGTTCTTGAACGACTTCATGACCATCGACCGTCCCGTTGGTGAGATGCGGATGGGCCCAATCCAGCCCCAGCGATCGATGGTAGCCGGTTGCACGGCGCCGACTTTCGGTGGATCATCGTCCCCATGATCACGACCGTCGGCGTACCGCGAGAGACCAAGACCCAGGAGTATCGAGTGGCGATGACCCCCGATGGGGTCCGCGAATTCGAGCGTCACGGGATCGATGTGTTCGTCGAGAGCGGGGCGGGCGATGGGGCGAGCATCGCCGACGACGACTACCGGGCTGCCGGGGCCACGATCGTGCCGTCAGCTGCCGACGCATGGGCACAACAGATGGTGGTGAAGGTGAAAGAACCGACAGCCGGCGAGTTCGTCCACCTCCGCAACGACCTCGTGCTGTTCACCTACCTCCATCTCGCCGCCTATCCGGAGGTCGCTCGCGCGCTGCTCGCCGCCGGGACCACCGCCTTCGCCTACGAGACCGTGCAGCTCCCGAGCGGCGCACTGCCGCTGCTCGCCCCGATGAGTGAAGTCGCGGGACGGCTTGCTCCGCAGATGGGTGCCCACTATCTCGAGCGGCACAACGGAGGCCGCGGCGTGCTGATGGGCGGCGCGCCGGGGGTGCAGCCTGCCAAGGTCGTCGTCCTGGGTGCCGGGAACGTCGGGTGGAACTCTGCGTGGATCGCGGCGGGCATGGAGGCCGAGGTCGTTCTGTTCGACAAGAACCTCGACCGACTCCGATGGGTCGACCAGATCAACAAGGGACGCATCGTCACCCTCGCCTCGAACCGCGGCGCTCTCGAGCGCAACATCGCCGACGCCGACCTCGTCATCGGTGCAGTTCTGGTGGCAGGTGGAAGGGCCCCGGTCGTGGTCACCGAGGACATGGTGCGCTCGATGAAGCGCGGTGCAGTGATCGTCGACGTCGCGGTCGATCAGGGCGGGTGTATCGAGACGATCCACGAGACGACCCACGCAGATCCCGTCTACGAACGTCATGGAGTCGTCCATTACGCCGTCGGGAACATGCCCGGTGCCGTGCCCCACACGAGCACCTATGCGCTGACGAACGCCACGCTCCCGTACCAACTCGAGCTCGCCGTCCATGGACCTGCGACAGCATGCCGACGCGACGTCGCACTCAGGGCGGGCCTCAACACGCATGCCGGCAAGGTGACGAACGGCCCTGTGGCCGAGTTCCTCGGTGCCGAGATGGTCGAACCGGTTCTCGCGCTCGCCTGACCTGGCCGCGACGACCTAGCGTGGCCGGAATGCCCGTACGCGCCGCGGATCTCGACCTTCCGATGAGCGAGGGGCGCCGCATCTCGCCGGGCACTCGTTCCCCCGATGATCACTGGCTCGTGCGGACACCGCTCGGCTACGCGGTCTGGCACCACGCCGACGCCGTGGCGATCCTTCGCGACAAGCGATGGCACAACGCCGCATCGCGGATCCCCGAGTTGACCGGCGTGACCGATCCTCGATTCCTCGACCGTCAGCAGGTCAGCATCCTGAGCGCCGAAGGCGACGTCCATACCCGGCTTCGACGTCTGGTTGCGCCGGCATTCTCTCCACGATCGGCCGAGAGATTGCGCCCGTTCATGCGTGAGGTGATCACCTCACTCGTGGATCGTGTCGCAGCGGCAGGACGCGCCGACATCGCCGTCGACATCTGCGAGCCGTATCCGATCCCGATCATCTGCGAACTCCTCGGTGCACCGAAGTCCGACTGGCAACTGTTCTCGCGCTGGGCCAACGATGTGCTCGAGGTCTTCTCCCTCGACCTTCCCGACAAGCTCGACCTCGTGCTCCGCGCTCAGGACGAGCTCGACGTGTACACGCGTGATCTGATCGCAGCACGACGGCACCGACCAGCGGACGACCTCCTCACCGACCTCATCGCCGCAGAGGAGGCGGGAGATCGCCTCAGCACCGACGAACTGGTCATGATGGTGAATGCCGTCATCGTCGGCGGCACCGACACCACCCGCAATCAGCTCGGCTGCGCCGTTGCACTGTTCGCCGACCACCCCGACCAGTGGCGTCTACTCGCCGAGCGACCCGACCTCACCACGAGGGCCGTCGAGGAGGCGCTGCGCTACTTCGGTGCCGTGCGCGGCACCGCCCGATTCGCAAGCGTCGACATCGAGTATCGGGACGTGATGTTCCCTGCCGGCACCTTCATGGGCGTATCGATCGCCGAGGCCAACCGCGACGCGGGCGTGTTCACCGACCCGCAGACCTTCGACATCACGACCGACACGGCCGACCGACCACACCTCACCTTCGGGTCGGGAATCCACTACTGCCTCGGTCAGGCGCTCGCCCGGGCCGAACTGCAGGAAGCCCTGCCGCTGCTCGCCCGGCGCCTTCCCGGCCTGCGGCTCGACGGCGACATCACCTGGAGACCCGATGCGGTCGGCATCTTCGGCCCGTCACACCTGCCGGTGGTCTTCGACGCCGGACACTGACGGAGCCGGCCTCGCTCAGATCGGCAGATCGCCGGTTGCGGTGCGGGTGCTCCGGTGGTCGCGGAATGCCGCGATCGTCCGCTGAGCAATACGCATCTGGTGGATCTCGTCGGCGCCATCGGCGAATCGCGCCCACCGCGCGTGCTGGTACATGTGTGCGAGCGGTGTGTCGGTCGAGTAGCCGAGTGCACCGTGCACCTGGATGCTCCGATCGATCACCCGATTGAGCATGTTGGCGACGAAATGCTTGGCCATCGACACTTCGCTCTTGAAGTCGAGTCCCTGATCGATGCGGTACGCAGCATGGAGCACCATCAGCTTCGCCTGGTACAGCTCCATGGTGCTGTCGGCGATCATCCACTGCACACCCTGCTTCTCAGCGAGGACACTGCCGTGGGAGAAGCGTGAAAGCGATCGGTCGACCATCATGTCGAGTGCCGTCTCGGCCTGTGCGATCCACCGCATGCAGTGGGCAAGTCGCGCTGGGCCGAGTCGGTACTGACCGAGGAGGTGCCCCTGACCTCGCCCGCCGAGCATGTTCGCAGCCGGAACTCGAAGGTCTTCGATGACGATCTCGCTGTGGCCCGTCGCACCGTGCATCGTCTCGACCTCGCGCACCCGCTGCCAGCCATCGCTCGGCAGATCGACGATGAACGCAGTATTCGCTGCCTGCGGGAGGTCGGGATCGTCCTCGGTCCTGCAGATCAGGATGGCGAACTTCGCGCGACGAGCGTTCGAGATGAACCACTTGTGACCGTTGATGACCCACTCGTCACCGTCCTGGACGGCCCGCGTGCGGATGAGGGTCGGATCGCTCCCCGCAACCTCGGGCTCGGTCATCGCGAAGCAACTCATCGCCGTGCCCTCGCAGAGTGGACGGAGGTACTTCTCCTTCTGTTCCACCGTGCCCCAGTGCAACAGCGTGTACATATTGCCCTCGTCAGGCGCCTGGCAGTTCAGCACCCACGGGCCATACCCCGTCTTGGCGGCCTCGGCCTGCACCATCGCGAGCTGCACGTGGCCGAGGCCCATCCCACCCCACTCGCGCGGCATGTGCGGCAGCCACAGCCCAGCGTCGCGAGCTGCTGCTCGCATCTCGAGGAGGAGTTCGATGTACTCGGTGCGGTCCTCGTCGCGAAGTCGGTGGAGGCGCTCCTCACCGGGCCTGACGACATCGTCGATGAATCGACGGACCTCGAGCCGGATCGCCTCGAGGTCCGGGCCGAGAGTGAAGTCGATCGCCATCCGGCCACTGTATTGGAGCCGATCGAGCTCGCTGTTCGGAGACCGTTCTGTTCAGACCCGGGGGATGATCGTGCCAGCGTTCATGATCCCGTGCGGATCGAACGCCCGCTTGAGCGTCTCGAGCATCCGGTACGACGATCCGTACTCGTCCTCGACCCAGCGAGATCTCACCTTACCCATCCCGTGGTGGTGGACGATCGAACCACCGAGTCGGAGCGTCTCCTCGCAGATGATGCGGATGATCGGCAGGTAGTACTTCTCTCCCTCGTCCTCGGGCGCACAATCGATGAGGTCGTAGAAGTAGTTGAAATACATGTTGGTGCCGTTGATGTAGCTGTGCGACGAGTGCCCACCGAGCAGAGTGAGACCCTTGATCTCGCTGCGGATCCGGTGGAGCGCACGCTCGTAGATCTCGTTGATCGAGCTCCAGTCGGCCGAGATCTCCGTCGTCCTGTTCACGTTGTGGGTCGTCCGGATGCGCTCGTCCTCACGAGTGATCTTGTCGGGTCCCCACACGAGATCGGCGAACCACTCGGCGATCAGTGCGCTGTCCACCTCGACACACTCAGAGTGGCGGGCGACGATCTCGTGGATGCCCTCCGAGGTCGCTCGCGTGATTCCTGCAGGGCCCTCGGCCATGAACAGCACGATGCAGTCGTCGGGTGCTGCGAAGTGGGAGAAGTGCAGCTGGCCGTCCTCTGGGTCGTACAGACGGGCGACGGATGGGCGGTAGCCACCGGCCATCACCTCGCGAAGCACTTCGAACCCCGTCTTCATGTTCTTCAGTGTCCAGCCCATGAACACGTTGTTCTCCGGCATGTACGGGAACAACTTGACCGTGACTTCGGAGATGAAGCACAGCGCGCCCTCGTTGCCGATGACGACATGGCGGATATCGGGTCCGGCCGCTCGCCGCGGCACGTTCTTGATCCTCGAGACTGCGCCGCCGGGAAAGACGACCTCGAGTCCGACGACCATGTCCTCGATCCCACCGTAGAGGGTCGAGAACTGGCCGATGCTGCGTGTCGCCACGAGTCCGCCGAGGTGGGCAACGGGCTTCGACTGGGGAGAGTGGCCTGTGGTGAGGCCCAGTTCACGCGCTTTGTCCTCGAGAACCTGGAGCGGCACACCACACTGCACCGTCGCCTGCATGTCGTAGGGGTCGATCTCGATGATCCGATTCATCATCGACCCGTCGAGCACGATCGAATTCTCGACGGGAGTCTCGAGTCCGCCCTCGGTCGCCGTGCCGCCGGTGCGCGGCACGACGTTCACCCGATGTTCGTCGGCGAACGCAAGGACCGCTGACGCCTCCTCGGTCGAGGTCACCATGGCCACTGCCGCAGGCGGCGGCATCGTGAAGACGTCGAAGATGTACTCGAGTTTGCGCCAGTTGTCGATGCTGCGCAGACGGAGGACGTCGGGATCGGTGATCACACGGTCTGCAGGAAGGATGCGCCGCAGGTGTTCGACGATCTGGTCTCGGGTCAGGCTCATGGCAGGGATTCCTCGCAGTGGGGTCGGCGATCCTGAGGATCAGTGGAAGAGCGGGTAGGAAGTTTCGAAGATCGGGTCGGTGTGGGCGCGGATCCCGTGGTACACGTGATCGGACACGGCACGGTAGAGGGCGCCAGCAGCGGCATCAGGTCGGAAGGTCTCTCGCCCTCCGGCCATCTGTGCCACCGCCGTCTCGATGTCGCGGTGCACGCCCGCCGCTGCGGCTGCACACATCGCTGCGCCGAGACTCGCTCCTCCGCCACCCGTCGTGCGCGACGCAGGCACGCCGAAGACGTCAGCGAAGATCTGCATGAAGAGCCGACTCGACGACCCTCCGCCGGACACGACGATCTCCTCCAGATCGACACCGAGCTCACCGCACATCGCGCCGACATGGTGTCGCATGGTCAGTGCGATCGCCTCCATGATCGATCGATAGATGTGGCCTCGCGTGTGGCGCGCATCGAACCCGAGCATCATGCCCTTACGGGTGGGATGGTCGGTCGGCGCCAACCAGTCGAGCACGGTCAACAGGCCGTCCGAGCCCGCGGCGACCGCCGCCGCCTCCGGTTCGATGTATTCCTCACGCGACATCCCGTTCGCCCGTGCCCGGTCGGCGAACTCGTCACCCAGCAGATCGAGGAACCAGGTGAGTGTCCACATGCCGCGCCGGACTCCCCCGCTCTCGTAGAGATAGCGGTGCGGGATGCTCGCGAAGTTCGTCCAGAAATGTGCGGGTGAGCGATGGTTGGTCGCGCCGTGCATCATCGCCGCGATGTAGGTGCCGAGCGACACCAGCGCGGTCGAGTCACCGAGCGAGCCTGCGCCGAGCATCTCGACCGCCTTGTCGTTCGCCGTGGCCACGACCGGTATGCCGACGGGCAGTGCAGTTGCGCCGGCGGCATCAGGCGTCAGAGGGCCGATGACGTCACCGGGCATCTGGAGGTCGAACAGCATCGCCCGCGTGACCCCGAACTCTTTGTAGAGGTCGGGATCGTCGCTCCACTCCCAGGTGTCGGTGTCGATCGGCCACTGGAGCAGGATGTTGTTGGCGGCAGTGTCGACGCGTCGACCGGTCATCCGGTGGGCGAGGTACCCCGACGACGTCGTGGCGTAGGTGAAGTCGGGGTCATCGGGGACGTACGGCTGATAGGCGCGGTCGTCCATCCAGCTGACGAGCGGTTCGACGAGACACCCGTCTGCGCCGAGGAATGCCTTGCAGCAGCGGATCGGACACAGTCCGACGGCAGCGATGTCTGCCGGATCGCCATCGAAGGTCGCCATCGCCTCTCGGCTCGCTGCACAGATCGCATCCCACAGGTCGTCGTCTGGGTGCACGGCAACGCCGTGGCGGGGACGCTCCATCGGCCGGAGCGCGCGACGCCCGCTCGCCACCTGCGTTCCGTCGGCGGTGACGATGACGACCTTGGCACTCTGTGTGCCGCAGTCGATCCCGACGAGATACGGACCCTCCATCGTGACTCCGCTGCTCACCGAACGAGGTAGCCGCCGTCGACCGACAGGATGTGTCCGTTCACGTAGTCGGATGCGCGACTCGACAGGAAGACGACAGTGCCCATCAGGTCGACGGGCTCACCCCACCGGTCGGCGGGCACATGCTCGAGAACCCGGCGGCTCGTCTCGGGGTTGCTGCGCGTGTTCGCCGTGATCGCGGTGGCGTAGTAGCCGGGGGCGATGCCGTTCACCTGGATGTTGTACTGGGCCAGCTCGTCGCAGTAGGCCTTCGTGAGGCCGGCGATGCCGTGCTTGGTCGCCGCATACGCGGGCGACAGCCGACCACCGAGGAAGCTGAACATCGAGCAGATGTTGATGATCTTCCCCGATCGACGAGGAATCATGTGCTTGGCGACCTCATGGCTCATCTCGAAGGCAGCAGTGAGGTTCACCGCGACCGTTGCGTCCCACGGCGCACGGTCGAAGTCGAGCACCTCGGCGAGCGGACAGATCCCGGCGCTGTTGATGAGGATGTCGACCGCGCCGAATCGGCGCACACACGCGTCGACGACCTGTGCGGGTACACCCTCGTCGGTGAGGTCGGCGAGCATGAACTCGTAGTCGACGCCGGTCGCTTCGATGAGCGAGCGGGTGGTGCCGTCGTCATCAGCGACGCTCGGGACGAACACATGTGCGCCCGCCTTCGCCAACGCAAGGGCGAATGCCTGTCCGAGGCCAGAGTTCCCGCCAGTCACGATCGCGCTCCGCCCGTGCAGGTCGAACCAGGTCGTCGAGAAGTCGGTGATTGTCATCATTCCCCCTGAGGTGCGGAGCGAGATGCTAGCCGTGGCCCCGGCGGCGGCCGGAACGTTCGTACCGGGAACAAGCCTCTATCGGGCACGGGGTCAACGACGACGGCCGACGCTGCGGAGCCATCGGTAGAGG
This sequence comes from Ilumatobacteraceae bacterium, assembly GCA_046086305.1. GTDB lineage: Bacteria > Actinomycetota > Acidimicrobiia > Acidimicrobiales > Ilumatobacteraceae > UBA668. The sequence continues at coordinate 7,575 of JBJSXI010000038.1, read as the reverse complement.
CGCCGCGGCACCTGCGCATAACGAAAGAGCCGGGTCTGCTGCAAGGCGATCAGTTCCTCGCGGCTCTGCTCGAGAACCTTGACATCGGCACCGAACGATCGCGCCACGCGACGCTGCAAGTCGGCAGCGGCCGCCTCCTCTGCGTCGAGCGCAGCACGCAGCTCCGCCGCACTCCGGCGATTCTCCTCCGATTCGCGCTCGAGGCGAACGACGAACTGATACGTCGATGCATTCGGGTCGAGGTCGAGGACCTCTGCAACCACCGGTGGATACCAGGGATCAGCGGCAGCCACGTTCGAGGCGTCCCGGGGCTTCGTGACACGGCGGAACTCGGTGACGACGAATCCGGCCTGCTCGGCCAGTTCGAAGAGCGTGCGACGGGTGAAGAACCTGACGTGAGTCGCGTCGAGCAGACCGTCCACTTTATAGGTCCATCGCCCCTCGAGAAGCGCGAGGCGGACGTCGATGAAGGCAACATTCGGCAGCGAGATGACGACACAACCCCCAGGTCTCAAGAGATCTGAAGACTCTCGAAGGACCGTCCAGGGATCGCGGAGATGCTCGAGCACATCACCCATGAGGATCACGTCGAAGTCGCGCTCGTTCACCACAGTCGCGAGTGATGCCACATCAAGATCTGCTGTGTAGACGCGGTCGGCGACGGACCGGGCCACCGCCGCGCTCTCGGGATCGACCTCCACTGCAACGACGTAGTGGTTCCGACCCTTGAGTGCAGCCGTAACGTGACCGGCCGCACAGCCGAGCTCGAGCACACGTTGGGCGTAGCCCGTGAACTCGAGCGAGTAGGCGTGGTTCGTTCCGGGAATCTCACCCACATATCGCCCATACCGCGCAGCTGAACCGGCCGTTGTGTTCGTTCGGCTGTCTGGAGCACCGTGGTTCTCAGGTTCGGTCGACATTGACCACCTCGTCCCTGTCTCGAATCCTCGCCGCTCTGATGTACGTGAGTTCGATGCCAGCGCGGCGAGGCGCTCGTCGAATGTAGTTGTCGAGGACGAACATGGCGATGAGCATCCAGACATGGCGGGGTGAGCCGCCTAGGACATGCCGGTGCAGTCGAATCGCACGGCGAGTCGCGGGCGACGACCCGCACCGACGTTCAACGGTTTCGAGATCGGCGAGCCGAGCCTCGACGAAACCGCGGTCGGCGGCCCTTGGCTCGAGGCGAGTGCACTGGACCGCTGCGACGAGAACCCTCCGGATCGATCGCGGCCGAGGCTCCACGGGAACGTCCATCGCATCCGCGATGCGCTCCACCGACGGCAGTGGCTCCCACACGATGCCGTGTCCGGCCGCTGCACACAGAGCGAACCACCTCGTCGCGCTCGGCTGATCAGCGCCGTCCAGGAGCGGCATCGCACTGACCACGAGTGCAGTGGTCATGACCATTGCCGTTGGCCCGACCGCCGCCATCATCGCGAGGTCAGTGGGCACCGGTGTGACAGGCGGATGATTGCGCTCGGTGGCGCCGTGCACGAGCCTCCGAGACGCATCGACCGGCACGACCCTTGCGAGACACAGCGACGCCCCCGTGGCGACGAGTTGCGACACACCCCACTCGAGCCGGTGCGGGAACCAGACGTCATCCCGATTGGCGAGCGCGACAAACTCGGGGCATGACTTCAGCGAGAGGTCGAGACCTCGCCCGAGGTTCCGGTCGGTGCCGAGCCGCTCCTCATGAGTGATGAGGCGAAAACGCCGATCAGACCCGAGAACGAGCCGCATCATCTCCTGTGTCTCCGCGGATGAGGCGTCGTCCACGACGAGGCAGGTGAAGTCGGTGAACGTCTGGTTCTTGATCGACGCGATCTGGCGGAGGAACGACGCAGAATCCGGCTCGAAGGTCGCCAGGACGATGACCAGTCCCTTCGGTCGGCAACTCCTGTCCACGAGCACCGGAGACGGCGTGTGAGCAATCGGTCGGGAGGTAGTTGGCACCTTGAGATCGTCGTCCACGGCAGATGGGCGCGCGATCGCCCATCCCCCCTCACGATCGAGGAGGTCGACCGTTCCTCCGACAGGCTCCCACAGTCCCCTCAGTTCGGTCACCGGTCCCGTTCGACGGGCTGCGATGGCGCAGGCGACGTCGGCGCCGTCGGCGATCAGTGAGCGGAGCCCCCGCAGCGTCACCGGGCAGAGCGCTGCGTCGACCTCGAGCAGACCGACGGCACTCGCCGATGAACGGCGGACGGCCCGGAGCGCCTCCCCTCGGTCCGCGACTCGGGTGAGCGTCGTTACGTCGGCCTCTTCGGACGGCAACTCGACGGTCGCCGTACCGATGACGATGACCTCGATGCGATTGCCACCGTTCCGGCGCGGGTCGGGAGGTCTGAGGAGCGCCTGCGGGGGCGGTGTTGGCGGTCCGCTGCGATGGCCGAAGTGCTCGGCCACTCGCGATGCCGGAAGTCGAGGCGGGACCGGTCGCGCAGTCAGCCGCTCCGCAACCTGCAACAAGACGCTCAGGCCTGCGGCGAGCGGCGTCTCGACCGCCCTCTCGTACGCGGCTGACCGCACACGGCTCCAGTGAAGGTCGTCGTCGAGCAACCGCCCGAGGGCGGCCGCCATGTCGCCGCGATCGACCGCCATGTAATGGACTCCGGCCACGTACGGCCGGCTGTACGACGATGGCTCGGTGAGGAAAGCGGCACCGCAGAGGACCGACTCCGTGAAGCGCAACCACTCGAAGTAGGGCTCATCGGACTGGTGGATGTTGAGCACCACCCGGGAACTGGCGAGCAACTTCCGCTTCGCCTCGCCCGTGACGAACCAGCGCGAGTCCGTCTCGTTCGGCGCGCTGTTGTCACCGAGGATCAGGTGCGACCACCTCGCCCCGAGGGCTTCTGCCATCGATCCGAGTGCTTCGAGTCGCCGCTGGCCGAAGTTGCCGAAGAAGAGAACCTCAGGGCCGCTGCGGTTGCCCTCCGAGCGAAAACGATCCCACGCCTTCGAGTATCCGAATTGGAGATGATGAGCCTCGACCCCGGCGGATCGATAGGCATCAGCAGCCTCGACGCTGAAGTCGAAGACCGCACCGAGACGTTGGGATGCCGTGAGATTCGCCGGGAAGAAGCGTGACCGCGGCTGCTCGGCAGAGATGCCGATGGTCCGCGCCGCCACCGCGTCGTCGGCGAGCAGCGCATCGCCGGCGAGCGCCGACCACTCGTGCGGTGGCATCACGACGAAAACGTCACGACCATCGAGATCGAGCGACTGCGGGTCGGTGACTGCCCTGGCCTCGACCCCGAGACCAGTCAGTTCGACGACGAGCAGATCAGCCAGCTCGACGAAGAAGGCGTTCTGCCGGGGAGCCAGGAGGAAGTTGAAGCGAGGCTCTGGTTGCGGTCCACGGGCAGTCGTCGGACCCGGCATCACGGCATCGATCGTAGCGATCGCCGCTCACCCGCGGGCCCGTATGCTCGTCCTGTGAGACGTCTTCGGCTGTCGCAGTCGCGATTCGTCTCGCGATTGCGTTACCTCACAGAACTCCCACGACGCGTGCGGAATCTCGAGTTGGCTCTCGACGGCAACGCCTCGGCCGCCGTGGTCCTTCCGACGACGATGCTCATCGAGCACGCGATCGTCAACGAGTCCGTCCAGATCAGCGTCGTCATGCCGACGCGGAACCGCATGACGATGCTGGATCGGGCGGTGAGGTCCGTCGTCGACAGCCAGTACTCCAACTGGCAACTCGTCGTCGTTGATGACGGATCGACCGATGGAACGCCGGAGTACCTCTCGACGCTCGACGACTCGCGGATCATCGTCATCCGCTCGGCCGGCGAGGGCGCGGCAGCCGCCCGGAACAAGGGGCTCGACAAGGCGACCGGCACCTGGGTGACGTTTCTCGACGACGACAACGTCATGAGTCCGTTCTGGTCGAAGGCCGTCGCAGACTTCGCGCTCCGTCATCCTGATGCCCGGGTGCTCTGCGGCGCGCAGATCAGACAACGCGAAGACGGAATTGGCCGCTCCGACTACAGCTGGACACTGTTCGCTGGCGAGATCTCCCACGCGTCGGTCGTCCATCACAACATGATCGACCTCGCAGCGCTGGCAGTCCGGCGCGATGTGGAGCAGTTGTGGTTCGACGAGGAGTTGACTCGCTTCATCGACTGGGAACTCATCGCACGGCTGTCGGCCACAGAGACCATGCATACCTCGCCGGTTCTCGCCGGGCTCTACTACGCGCAACATGGAGGGCGCCTGACCGAGAAGGGTGGTGATGCCGCAGCGACGGCGTTCCACCTGCGCTTGGCCGACCCCGACGATCCGGCAGGGAAACCCGGCCCACGCCGGTACCAGAACCCGCGCAACTGAGCCTCGCGCAGGCGAGACCCGTGTGCCGCCCCGTCGGCGGGTCAGCCGGCCGCTACTTCGGCCAATCGATGAGCCACCATGTCGTGGAGCAGGGATGAGTCGACCCGCCAGTCGAGCGGCACACAGAACGTGTGCTTGTTGACGACGAGACCAGTGAGCCGATCCGCCATCGCCGTGAGGACCGTGCGGCTCCACGGGTTCACCGTCAGGTGCCGTGTGGCGACCGACACGCCCATCACATAGTGCCCGTCGATACGTGCGATCGGCTGGTTCCACGCGATCACGACCTCGGACTGCGGATAACGCTCGGTGATCGCCGCGAAGATCGCACTCACCGTGGTCGACGTCTTCGGGGCAAGCTTGGCGAGGAAATCGTCAGCACCTGCGTAGCGGCGCGTGGTCGTCGATCCGCGTGCGTACATGACGACGGCGTTCGCATGCGCCTGACTGAAGCCGTGCCCCTCACGGAGCAACGCGATCTGGTCGGCGTACTTCGCACCCTCGAGCGATGCGAGGCGCTCGAGCCAGAACGAGACTGGCTGCCCGTGCTTCCGCTCGATGGCGGGAAAGTGCTGTGACCGGCTTCCGGTACCTGAGGCCATTGCTCAAAACCTACATAGCCAGCGCCACACCCGACTTTCGGACCGCGCCGGAACCAGCGACGGTACGCGTGCTGCGCCTGCGGGTTCCGGGAGACGAGGCAAGGCCACCGACGAGCAGTTGTCCGGAGCGCGAGGTTGTCTCGCCTATCGTCCACGGCGAAAGGGGCGCCTTTGTCTTCTTCATGGCCGATGGTGCCAACCCCACCGGCAGCGAGTTCGGCCTCGTGACGTGCCGCAGGTTGCTGATCTGAAGAGACACCGTCCGTGTCCGCTGCGAATGCGTCCTCAACTCAATCTCAAACACTCGTTGACTTTCTCGAATCTCGGACGATGAATTGGTTACCTCCTCTGCTCACGGAGGGAGCAACCAGCACTCTCGCGACCCGTCGACTCGCCCGCGCTGAACTGAAAGCAGAGGCAACCCGGCATCGCCGCTACACCGGTCGGCAGTTGCGTCGCCGAGCCAGGCGACTGCGAACTCCAGAGCCGTCAGAGCGCAAGGGGGATTTCGTTCACCGGGTAGGCACTCGGTGCGAAGAACCAGCACTCGAGCGCAAGACGATGCTGTGTGAGTCCCGGGTCGGCTGCAGTGCGATGGAGGTTCATGTGGTCGAAGAGGATCGCATCGCCCGCCGCGAACACGGGACGCACGATCGGCCGGTCACCAGCAGCTTCGGTTGCTACCGCGTCGCTTGCCGCCCAGTCGAACGGAGCGCCCTCGGTTCCAGTCGGCATGATGTCGTCAAGACGGCGAGGGACGAGATCGAGCGAGGCGGCGTCTACGCCGCACGGTGTGAGCGCTATCCAGAGGTTCAGAGACCGAATGTTGACGCCCATGAAGGCCCCGTCCTGATGCCAACCGCTCGCAGTGTCGGGTGGGACGTCGCGCAGGGTGGTCTTCTTCGCCGAGATCGATGGGCGTTCGCCGAAATAGCCGGTCACGAGATCGACAAATCCGATCTCGTCAAGGACTTCCATGACCGCAAACAACGACCGCGGCGAGTCGGCGGCAAGTATCCCCCCACCCTCCCAGACGAAGCGTCGGCCCTCTATCTCGTCGATGGCCGTGGGCAAGAACCCCACCCAGCCGTCGGTGTCGTCCTCCGGGGTGCCACCGACGACATCGCGATAGGCCGCGAAGGCCGCTGGGATGCACTCGGCGAGTCGTCCGACGCGGTCGGGGTCGAGCAGGCTGCGCACAATGAGGGCGCCGTGCCCGAGCACACCTGCACGGACAGCCCCGACCTCCAAGTCGTCAGCGTGAATCTCGGGCAGGAGCTCGTCGGCCGAGAAGCGAAATGGGATCTCGGGTGGCCACGCCGCAGGTCCCGTGTGCACGCCGGCGGCGTGCTCGGCCCGGTGGGTCTCATTGCGGAGGCGCGGTAGGCGACGCTCGATGCGGCTCGATCGGTGCCGGCGATTGGCGTCAATCAGCAACTCTAGTGCGCTGCGGTGCTGGCCAGCAGAGACCAGTCGTTCGGCTCGGTCAAGCACGTCATCGACAACGGCGGCTCGGTCGCGGCGTTGGCGTCGGAACACTAGGCTCGTCTCCTGGGCAACGGGTCAGGCAGGGACGCCGCCAACGGTAGCGCCGCTGCGGCGGCAGCGGCCACCGAGTCCGCTATCACCCACATGTCCGGGTGATTCCCAACGGCGGCCGGCGATCCCTATAGCGTCGGGGCATGCGCTTCAGGCGGGTTAGGACACTTGCCGAGTTCTACCACGCAGCGTCAATACCGTTCGCCGCCACCTTTGCGTTTGACATGGCCAAGGTCGACCCGAACTACGGGATGAGCTGGCGGCGGCGGTTCCGGCTTGTGCACCGTCTCTGGCGCAACACGCGTCGAATCGAAACGGGGACGTCGTACAAGGCACACGTCGCAATGGCCGCGAAACTGTTGCAGCTACCGCCGTCCACCGGAGGCGTCGTGGTCGAGTGCGGCTGCTGGAAAGGTGGCTCGACGGCCAATCTGAGCCTCATCTGTGAGCTCGTCGGCCGCGATCTGATCGTGTACGACTCGTTCGAGGGGTTGCCGGCGGCTGAAGCGGGTGACCGGCACGCCAAGCCCGAGGCGCAGGGCATGTATCGCGGTGAGATCGGGACCGTCAGCGCAAACGTTGACAAGTACGGGGCGATCGAGCGGTGCACGTTTCGAAAGGGGTGGTTCAAGGACACCTTGTCATCACACACCGAGCCCATCGCCCTCATGTTCCTCGATGTCGACTTCCAGGCGAGCCTGCACGACTGTGTGGTGCACCTGTGGCCCCACCTGATTGCCGATGGCTACTGCTTCATCGACGAGTACATGCTGCTCGACTACTGCGGCCTGTTTTGGTCCGAGTCCTTCTGGAACGAGTACTTCGGCACGACGCCGCCGGGGCTCATGGGCTCGGGAACCGGCGTCGGCGTCGGCCAGTACTACCTCGGCCCGTTCGACTGGATGATCGACCCGACCAGCATTGCGTACACGCGGAAGGACTTCAGCGGCTACTGGGGCTTCCGACCGAGTGCGGGCGGAGATCACACATAGCGCCCGTTAAATGGGGTGGAGCTGAGGGGAATTGAACCCCTGACCTCTTCCATGCCATGGAAGCGCTCTGCCAACTGAGCTACAGCCCCGAAGGGACGGCGAAC
>JBJSXI010000037.1:0-11446 GCA_046086305.1 Ilumatobacteraceae bacterium | reverse complement strand
TGGTCCGCCCACCGGCTGACGAGCTCGGCGCGCGGCAGTGCATAGAAGGTCGTGTTGCCCTCGACGGCGTTGAGGAGTCGACGGTAGGCACCGAGTTCCCCTCCGACCGGGGTGTCGGCCGGCAAATGTCGACCGACCCATCTCCGGTTCGCCCACATCGGACAGCCGACGTGCAGCGCCGGGGCGACGCGAAGCGGAGTCGTCACTCGTAGCTGCGGAAGACGACCTCGGCGACGCAGCTCGGCTTGGCTGCGCCTTCGCACTCGAAGGTGAACTCGTAGGTGCTCTGGACTCCGCCGGTGATGTCGTCCACCGCGAGCAGCTTGACGCCGAGCCGCAGCCGTGACCCAACCGGCACCGGTGCCATGAAGCGCACCCGGTTGCACCCGTAGTTCACCCCCATCCGGACGCGTCCGGTCTGCGCGACATGCGCCATCAGGGCCGGCCCGAGTGACAGGGTGAGATATCCGTGGGCGATCGGCCCGCCGTAGGGGCTGTCGGTCGCGGCGCGGACCGGATCGACATGGATCCACTGGTGATCGCCGGTCGCGTCGGCGAACGTATTCACCTGCTCCTGGGTGATCGTGTGCCAGTCGCTGTACCCGAGATGCTCGCCGACGAGGGTCTTCAGTTCGCCATGTCCATCGATGATCCGCGGTGCCATGTGGTCAGCCTTGCACGCCGGGGGACTGCTTCCGCAATGGGTGCGTCAACGGCTCAATAGCCGAGCCGCTCGACCCGGTCGGGGCGGCGCTGCCAGTCCTTGTCGACCTTGACGAACAGCTCGACGAATGCGCCCTCGGGGAGCTGCGCCCGCACGCGCGTGCCGACCTCTTTGAGCACGGCGCCGCCCTTGCCGATCACCATGCCCTTCTGACTCTCCCGTTCGACGAGGATTTCGACCCTGATCCGTGGCCACTCCCACTCGGTGACACGCGTCGCGATGCTGTACGGCAGTTCGTCGTGGGTCACGGCGAGGAGTTGCTCGCGGACCAGCTCGGCGACCCACTGCTCCTCGGGCTGGTCACTGTGGACGTCGGCCGGGAAGTAGAGGGGTCCCTCGGGAAGGCGCGCGGCGAGGTGCTCGACCAGCGTGTCGATCCCGGCGCCGGTGCGCGCCGAGACCGGGAAGTACTCGGCGGCGCCGAGTTCTCCGGCTGCCGCGAGCTGGGCTGCGACGCGTTCGGGCCCGACTGCATCGATCTTGTTGACGATGACGATGCTGCGCGGCAGATCGAGGTGGCGCGCCACCCACCGGTCACCTGATCCGAACGGTTTGGTGGCATCGATCACGAGGCACGGGATGTCGACATCGACGAGGCTCTCGAGCGCAGTCGCATTGACACGTTCACCGAGGGCGGTGACCGCCTTGTGTAGACCGGGGGTGTCGACGAAGACGAGCTGGGCGGCGGGGGTCGTCCGCACACCCATGATGCGATGCCGTGTCGTTTGCGGTTTGTCGCTGACGATGCTCACCTTGTGGCGGCACATGGCGTTGACCAGGCTGCTCTTGCCGACGTTCGGCCGACCGACGAGCGCGATGAGACCGCTGCGCACGTGTCAGCCGCCGGTGTCCGAGGTCACCGGATCGGTGGTCGCAGCGGTGCTCAGCAGGCTCTGGAAGTCGCGGTAGGCCAGTGGCTCGCCGGGCGGGGTCAGCTCACCCGAGGGCTTCGGGACAGCCTGATCGAAGGTGACCTGGCCGATGCCCCGACTGTCGGTGAGGGTGAGCACGATCTGAGCGACGACGAGACGTTGATCGGTCACCGTCATCAGGTCGAAGAACCCGTCGGGGAGCACCACCTGGGCGACACCTGAGCCATCTGTGCCGATGCCGATCTCGATGGCGAGGGGGAGTGCGGTGCGCAGACCGGTCCCCAGTTCGCCGGTGGGCGGACCGGCCTGGAGGGCCGAGATGATCTGCGCGAGGGCGACCGGGCTGGCAAGTTGGGCGACGACATAGGTGAGTTGTCCGCTGGCGACGAAGTAGAGCCGTACCTGCTCGGTCTGCACTGCCGGCACCGTTGTCGCCGTGTCGACCGTGGTGGTGTCGACCGCGGCCGTGGTCGTCGTCGCCTCGGTGGTCGTCGGGGCGAGCGTTGCGCTGAGGCCGAACGGCGGTGAGACCGGCTCGACGCGACCGTCGTCGACGACGCCGCAGGCGACCGCGCCGACGACGACGAGGATGGATCCGATGAGAGCGCGAGCGCGCATCACGACACCTGACCGTTCACTGGGTCACCTCGGAGAAGCTGACGACGAAGCGTGCACCGCCGCCCGGTCGATCCTCGACCCATGCCTCGCCACCGTGGGCGTGGGCGTGCTCGGCGACGAGGGCGAGGCCGAGTCCGGTGCCGACCCGGTGGCGTGCGGCGCTGCCGCGGGCGAAGCGCTCGAAGATCCTCGATCGCTCGCTGCGCGCGACGCCGGGGCCGGCATCGTCGACGCTGAGGACGAGTGTGCGCGGTCCGCCCATCGAGACGCCGACCCGGACCGCACCGCCGGCGTGTTCGCCGGCGTTCTCGAGGAGGTTGGCCACGATCCGCTCGAGCCGGAGTTTGTCGATCCGCACCTGCCCGGGCACCTCGTCACCGATCTCGATCGGCACATGTCCGAAGCCGAACCGCTGGGCGATACGCGGGAGGACCTCGCGCAGGTCGATCTCCTCGCGGTGCAGTTCGGTCGAACCGGCATCGATCCTCGACAGTTCGAGCAAGTCCATCACCATGTGGTCGAACCGGCGTACCTGGCTGACGACCACGTCGAGGGCCTGCCGGCTGCGATCGGGGAGATCGTCGCGCCGTCCGTCGAGCACCTCGACGGCGGCAGTGAGAGCCGTGATCGGTGAGCGCAGCTCGTGGCTGACATCACTCGCGAACCGCGCTTCGCGTTCGATCCTCGTCTGGACGGCGTCGGCCATGTCGTTGAACGATCTGGCCAGTCGGGCGAGATCGGGATCCTCCTCGGGTGCCATGCGCGCGTCGAGGCCGCCCGATGCGATCTCGCCGGCGGCAGTGGCCACCCGCGACAGTGGGCGCAGGAGGCTGCGGCTGATGAGCCAGCCGAGCGCGCCGGCGACGAGGGCGGTGGCACCTGCACCGACGAGGAGCGCCGTGGCGATGGCCGTGAGGTTGCGCTGGGTGTTCTCCATCGGGAACGCCTCGAAGTACTGCGCGTCGGCGGCCGGGATACTGATCCCGACGGCGACGAAGGGATCGCCATCGATCTCGAAGCGCTGCTGCGCGCTCTGCGACTGGGCGACGGCGGTACGCAGGTCGAGGGGGAACGAGTCGACGGGGAAGCGCACATCGCCGAATGCGCGGTCGCCCTGGATGAGGACGGCGAAGCCGCCACTTTCGTTGCGAAGGTCGCGGACGGGGTCGATCCGCTGTCCGGCCAGCAGGAGGTCGCGCACGGTGCGGGCGTTGTTGTAGGCCTGGGTGCGGGCGACTTGGAGGCGTTGCTCGATGAGGAACGAGCGGGACGTGGCAAAGGTGACCACGGCGAGCGCAAGGGTGGTCGCAAGCGCGATGAGCGAGAAGTACAGGGTGACCCGGGTGCGCAGCCGCAGGGCGGGGCGGCGGCGGTGGTCGGTCACGGCACCAGTGTGGCCCAGAATGCGCTGCACCGGGGTTTCACGGTGGCGCCGGATCAACTGGTTGACGCTGCCGGTGAGGTGCCAGGGGGAGGAAGGCACCCCACCGTGGCAGCGTGAACGCTCGTATCGTGGTGCCGGAATGTGACAGCGCGGCACGTTCGATGTGCGTTTTCTGTAACAGTTCGCCGGTCGATCGGTCGCCGTGCCGCCGTCGGGCGTGTCGACCGGCAAGGTGGTGACGTGAATTCCCTGCTCTTCATCGAGGACGACGACGGCATCCGGCTCGCGCTCACCCTCGCCCTCGAGGATGAGGGCTACGAGGTCGTCCAGGCGCCCGACGGCCGGACCGGATTGGCCCGTTTCGCCGAGCGCGAGCCCGATCTGGTGCTCCTCGACCTGCGGCTGCCGGACCTGTCGGGATTCGAGGTATGTCGTCAACTGCGTGCCGTGAGCATCGTGCCGATCATCATCGTCACGGCGCAGACCGACACCTACGACCTCGTGGCCGGCCTCGAGGCGGGTGCCGACGACTACGTCACCAAACCCGTCGTGCCGAAGGAACTGGCGGCCCGGATCCGCGCCGCGCTCCGCCGTGTCCAGCTGAGGGAGCCGGTCGTCACGTCGACGGTGACTCGTTTCGGCGACGTCGAGCTGCGTCGCGAGCAGGGCATCGTGCTCAAGGGTGGCTCCGAGGTGAACCTCACCAAGACCGAGTACCGCCTGCTGTGCGAGTTCGCCGATCACGCCAACATGGTCCTCTCGCGTGATCAGCTCCTCGAGCGGGTGTGGGGGTACGAGTACCTCGGCGACAGTCGGCTCGTCGACGCCCATGTGCGCCGGCTGCGCGTGAAGATCGAGGACCAACCCGACGACCCGAAGTTGATCGTCACGTCGCGAGGGATCGGCTACCGCCTGCTTGCCTGAGCGGCGTGTGCACTATCTGCACGCGCCGAGCAGCCACGCGCACCGTGCCTCCTCGCCGGCTGCATCGACCTGTGGCACACTCCGCCGGGGGAGGTGCACGCCTCATGGCGCGAGTGGTGCTCATCAAGCACGACGACGATCCGTGTGACGACCGGGTGTCGGCGTGGTTCGCGGCGAAGGGTCTCGACTGTGACTGGCGGTATCCGTACCGCGGCGACCCGCTCGGTCGGGTCGGTGGCGATGTGGAGGCCACCGTGCTGTACGGCGGACCGCAGAGCATCCCTGACGTTCACGAACACCCGCATCTCGTGCGCGAGGCGGCGTGGGTCCTCGAGTGCGAGCGCCGCGGGGTGCCGGTGCTGGGGTTCTGTCAGGGGGCCCAGGTGATCGCCTATGCGCTCGGTGCGCCATCGGGGCCTCTCGACGACGGCAGGTGCGAGTTCGGCTATTACCCGCTGCGTGTCGCACCCGCCGGTGCAGCGGTGATCCCCGACGGGCTCGTGGTGTGCCAGTCGCACTTCCACCAGTTCGAGGTCCCCGCCGGTGCCGAGCTGCTCGCGAGCAGCGACGCGTTCACCAATCAGGCCTTCCGTTATGGCGAACACGTGTGGGCGTTCCAGTTCCACCCGGAGATCACCGTCACGGGGTTCCGCCGCTGGCAGGACATCCACTGGGCGCCGTACCACCGGCCGGGCGCGCAGCGTCGCGATGAGCAGGATGCCCTGATGGTTCGCCACGACCCGATCCAGCACGAGTGGATGACCGGCTTTCTCACCGAGTTCGTCGGGCCGCAGATGCCGTCGCTCGGCGCGCTCAGCCTGACAACGTCGCGCTGAGCTCGCGCGCCGCACCGCCGACGGCCGCCATCAGGGTGTCGACCGCGCCGCCGAGGCGCCACGTGGGGCCGCTGATGTTGAGTGACCCGACGATCGTCCCGTCGGCGCGATGCACCGGCGCGGCCACTCCCATGAAGTCGGCGGCGTACTCGTCGACGACCGTCACCGGTCCGACGCCGCGGGTGGCGGCGATGCGCGCGAGGAGGTCGTCGAGGGTTCGCGGCGCGCTCGGCCCGGCGGCAGTCAGGTCGATCCCGGCGAGCAGTGTTCGCAGCACCGCGTCGGGGAGATCGGCGAGCAGGGTGCGTCCCGACGACGTGCACCACGCCGGGCTGCGTTCGCCGATCGCCGTGCGTCGTTCGGTGAAGAAGGGTGGGAATCCGCTCGCCACGGTGATCACGTCGACACCGTCGAGCACGCTGAGGTGTGAGGGCGCGCCGGTGACAGCCGCGAGGCGGTCGATCACGGGTCGGGCCGCGGCGAGCAGGTCCTGGTCGCCGGCCGAGGCGGCGAGCGCATAGATCGACCAGCTGAGCGCGAAGGCCCGGGTTCCCGGATCGCGCACCACTGCGCCGAGGTCGATGAGTGTGCTCATCGTGCGCGACACCTGGCTGCGCTCGATCCCGGTGAGCGCAGCGAGCTCCGACACGGTGCGACCGTGCTCGGTGCCGGCGAGGGCGCGCAGCAGGGTGAGTCCCCGGCGCAGGGTGTGCTCGGCGGCGGCCATGCACGAGTCTGACCGATCCGTGCAAATAGTGCAATCTTTCCGGGATGTCGCGTGGGTGATTGACACCACCCGTCGCCGCGGCGACCATCCCCGGGGAGGTCGGAACGATGTGTGGGATCACCGGGGTGTGGGGTGCGCCAGATGGTGCGCTGATGGAGCGGTTGCTCGTGTCGCTGGCCCACCGCGGCCCCGATGGGCAGGGGGCCGAGCAGTGGGCGCGCGGGTCGCTCGGCCATTGCCGTCTGGCGATCATGGATCCGGCAGGCGGGGCCCAGCCGATCCCGAACGACGACGCGACCTGGTCGATCAGTGCGAACGGCGAGATCTACAACTTCCCCACGCTGCGCGACGAGCTGGTGACGGGCCACCGGTGGCGGACCTCGAGCGACAGTGAGGCGGTGCTGCATCTGTTCGAGGACCACGAGCTCGCCACCCCCGAGCGCCTGCGCGGCATGTTCGCGTTTGCACTGATGAGTGACGACCGCCTCGTGCTCGCTCGCGACCCGATCGGGATCAAACCCCTCTACGTCGGATCCGGGACGGCGGCCGACGGGCGTCAGGTCCTCGCTTTCGCGTCCGAGCTGACCGGACTGTGCGAATGGGCCGATGAGGTGCGCGAGTTCCCGCCCGGCCACATCTACGACAGCCGTAGCGGATTCCACCGCTACTACCGAGTGCCCACACCGACACCAGAACGTCGACCGGTGCACGAGTACGTGACGCTCGTACGCGAGGGGCTCGAGCGCGCCGTGTCGTCGCACATGATGAGCGATGTGCCTGTCGGGGCGTTCTTGTCGGGCGGCCTCGACTCGAGCGTGATCGCCGCACTCGCCCGTCGACATGTGGGTGAACTGCACACCTTCAGTGTCGGCACTGCGGCATCGAGCGATCTACGCGCGGCGCGAGTGGTGGCGGAGCACATCGGCTCGATCCACCACGAGTACGTCATCACCCTCGACGATGTGCGTCGCGACCTCCCCGACATCGTCGCCCACCTCGAGTCGTTCGATCAGGACCTCGTGCGCAGCGCGATTCCCACTCACTTCTGTGCCCGCCTCGCGTCGCAGTACGTGAAGGTGATCCTGACGGGGGAGGGCGCCGACGAGCTGTTCGCCGGCTATCGCTTCCACCACGAGTTCGACGACTTCGATGCGTTGCACCGAGAACTCTGTCGGTCGGTGGGCACGCTCCACGACATCAACCTGCAGCGCGCCGACCGGCTGACGATGCGCCACGGTGTCGAGGGGCGGGTGCCGTTCCTCGACACCGACTTCATCGACATGGCGCTGCGCATCCCCGCCGATGTGAAGCTGCCGCTCGGCGCTCCGGGCCGGCGGACCGAGAAGTGGGTACTGCGGACGGCATGCGCCGACCTACTGCCGCCGGAGATCGTGTGGCGCACCAAGGAGCAGTTCGACGAGGGCAGCGGCATCACCGATCTGGTCACCGCGTCGGTCGCCGATCTCCTCGCCGACGCAGCGGCGCGGACCCGGTTCGACCCCGTGGCGTACCGCACGTCGGCGCACGAGTACCTGCGGTCCGACGAGGAGGCCCTCTATCACCACCTGCTGACGCATCGGCTGTCGCGACCCGAGCGTCTGCTGGCCAACGTCGCCCGATGGATCGACGATCGGGTGCCTGCTACGTCGTGATCTCGCGCAGGAACGCCTGGGCGTCAGCGAGCGACCGTGTGCGCCGCATGGGTGGCAGCGCAGCGACGATCTGCCACCGGTAGCTGGCGGTGCCGAGGCGTCGGTCGAACACAGCGACGACGCCACGGTCGGATGCCGTGCGGATCAGTCGTCCCGTCGCCTGGGCGAGCAGCATCGAGGCGCGTGGCACGTCGATCTCGCGGAACGCATCGCGGCCGAGCCGCTCGCGGCGGGCGGAGAGCAGCGGGTCGTCGGGTCGGGGGAACGGGATTCGGTCGATGGTCACGAGGCTGAGCGTGCGCCCCGGGATGTCGACCCCCTGGAAGAAGCCCGCCGTAGCGAACAGGCACGACGACTCGTCGTCGCTGAACGCACGGACGAGTGTGGTCTTGGGCATGTCGCGTTGGGTGAGCACGGTGACGTCGACCCGGGCGCGCACTGCGACCGCCGCTGCCTCCATTGCCCGCCAACTCGTGAACAGGGCGAGGGTGCGCCCCCCGGCCGCACCGATCAGTTCGACCAGTTCGTCGTGGACGGCGTCAGCGAATCCCGGATCGCGTGGATCGGGGAGGTGCATCGCACAGTAGAGGAGCCCGTGGTGTTCGTAGTCGAAGGGACTGCCGACGTCGAGCTGGTCGAAGGAGTCGTCGGGGAGACCGACCCGACCGCCGATCGATGACGGGATCGTTGCGCTCGTGAGCACAGCGGTCCGTCGTGACCACACATTCGCGGCAAGCACGGGTCCGACGTCGAGGGGGGCGATCTCGAGGCGGGGATGCTCGGGAGTGCCCCCGACGAACGCAACTGATCCGTCGAGCGGACCGAGGGCGAGGTCGATCGACTCCTGCAGCCGTGTCGCGAGCTGCTGGGCGCGCAACTTGCGCTGCTGCGACTCGGCGACGTCGGTGTCGATGGCACGCAGCGCGTCCTGGGCGCGCTGGACGCGCTCGCGGAGATCGACGAGCATGCCCTCGACATCTTGGGCGAGTGGCAGCACGAGGCGTTGGCCGTGCAGAGGTGCCAGACGTTCGCGGACGATCGATGGACCATCGGCGATCGGCGCGACCACCGCTGGATCGTCGAGGATGCGTCGGAGTGCAGCGGTGAGCGTCGTGAATCGTCCGCCACCGATCTGCGCGCCGACGGTGTCGCTCATCACGTCCTCGAGCTGGTGGGCCTCGTCGACGACGAGGACGTCGTGCTCGGGCAGGATCGCCCCGCCGGCGGCGACATCGAGTCCATAGAGATGGAGGTTCACCACCACGACGTCGGCCTCCTCGGCCCGGGCGCGAGCAACCTCGGCGAAGCAGTCGGCGCCGCGGGGACAGCGGGACGCTCCGGGGCACTCGTCGCCGCCGACACTGACGGCCTGCCAGGCACGGTCGCTCACCTGCCAGTCGAGGTCGGCCTGATCGCCGGTGGCGGTGTGCGCCGCCCACGAGGCGATGCGCTCGATCTCGGCGCGTGTCACCGCCGCGAGGTCGTCGAGCTCGAGTTCACCCTGCGCGGTCCCCGTGCGCACCTCGTGCAGACGCTGTCGACAGACGTAGTTGCCGCGACCCTTCAGGACGGCCCACTCGAACGACTCGTCGCGTCCGGGGATGTGCCCGCGGAGGTGCTCACGGAGAAACGGGAGGTCTTTGTGGGCGAGTTGGTCCTGCAGGGCCTTCGTGGCAGTCGCGACGACCACGCGCGAACCGTGGAGGATGCTCGGGACCAGATAGCCGATGGTCTTGCCGGTGCCGGTGCCGGCCTGGACGACGAGGTGCCGCCGGGCGGCGAGCGCAGCTGCGACCGCGTCGGCCATCTGCTGCTGCCCTGGACGATCCTCGGCGGCGGGCAGGGCGGCGGTGACCGCGTCGAGCGCGGCGCGCACCGTCATCCGACGAGGGCCAACGCCGCGTCGAGATCGTCGGGACCGAATTCCGGCCAGGTGCACTCGGCGAAGTGGATGTGTGCACCTGCGCTCTGCCACAGCATGAAGTTGCTGATCCGCTGCTCACCCGAGGTGCGCACCATCACATCGACCGGCGGAAGATCGGGCAGGTACAACTCGCGCTCGATCGCATCCACCGTGATCGGACCGTGGGCCGCGGCGCGCCGAGCTGCTGTGACGAGTTCGGCGCGACTCCCGTAGTCGAACGCGACGGTGAGGACCATGCCCGTGTTCGAGGCCGTGTCGGCGATGGCTTGGCGGATGGCGCGCTGCACCGTGCGTGGGGTCCGCGCCCCAGGTGAGTCGAACGGTCGGCCGATCCACTGGATGCGGACGTTCAACTCGTTGAGCTCGGCCACCCGGCCGAACAACTTGCGGTGCAGGCCGAGGATGTGGCGCACCTCGCGCCGCGGGCGGACCCAGTTCTCGGTGCTGAACCCGAACACCGTGAGCCACCCGACATCACGGCGGACAGCCGCTCGGACGATCCGCGCGAGGTTCTCCTCACCCTCGGTGTGGCCTGCAGTGCGGGGCAGGCCGCGGCGGGTCGCCCACCGGCCGTTGCCGTCCATGATGCACGCCACGTGCGGTCGGCGCGTGCGCGAGTCAGGCATCTCACCCGTCATCCCGACGACGCTAGTGGCACCGACCCCCGTGAGCGGCGTGGGACAATGGGCCACGTGTCCGACGCCGAGGTCGCCCTCCACCACGTGCTGCTGGTCGGCGGCACACTCGCCGAGTGGCGCTCGCTCTCGAACGAACAGTGGTCAGGACTGCTCGACGATCTCGGCAAGGCCGTTGATGCCGTCGGGGGTCGCTGGCTCACAATCCGGCCACTCGACACCGCGACGCCGAGTACTGCCGATGTGCGCCGCGAGCGGGTCGTCGGTGGGTGCACGGTGTCGACAGATCCCGAAACGGACGGCCGCCGTCGGTTCGCCGCCGCCGCAGAGGCGATCCGCCGTGACGGCGGGTCCATCGACGAGACGACGCTCGACGAGCGGCTCAACACCCCGGCGCAGGCCGATCCTGATCTCGTCGTCGTCCTCGCACCCGCCGACCGACTGCCCTCCGCGCTGGTGTGGGAACTCGCGTACGGCGAACTCGTGTACCTGGCGGTGCCGTGGTCGTCGGTGACGGCCGAACACCTCGAGCGCGCTGCAGTCGCATATGCGAACCGTCACCGTCGATTCGGCGGCGTCGAGTGATGGCCGGTATCTGATGGCCTGTCGATGATGGAGAACCGCTGATGGTGCGGAGCGCCGCGTCACATCTGTACCGCGACACCGCGGTGGTGTTGCGCACCCATCGACTCGGCGAAGCCGACCGCATCGTGGTGCTGCTCACCGAGCACCACGGCAAGGTGCGCGCCGTGGCCAAGGGGGTACGGCGCACGAAGTCGAAGTTCGGCGCCCGGCTCGAACCGATGAGCCACGTGCAGCTGCTGATGTCGCAGGGCCGCGAACTCGACGTGGTGAGCCAGGCCGATGCGGTGGAGACACTGGCCCCGATGCTGGCCGATCTCGACCACGTCACGGCGGGTATGGCGGTGCTGGAGGCCGCCGACCAGATGACGCTCGACCGCGAACCGGTGCCGCACCTGTACCGGATGGTGGTGGGTGTGCTGCGCACGATCGCCGAACGCAACGGCCCGCTGGTGGTGCCGTCGTTCTACTGGAAGCTGCTGTCGGCCGAGGGTGTGCGCCCGGAGCTCGATGCCTGCGTGCGATGCGGCGACGAAGGCCCGCTGGTGGCCTTCGACATGGACCACGG
>JBJSXI010000036.1:0-13016 GCA_046086305.1 Ilumatobacteraceae bacterium | reverse complement strand
CAAGAAATCGACGCCGTCGGCGGCCTCCTCGGGTGTGGTGACGAAGGTGAGCGTTCCCTCGGGCGGCAGCGCCGGCATCACCAACTTGCGGGTGGCACGTCGGGCGTTGGCCATCACCTCGCCGATCTTGCGCGGCGCCTCGGGATCGGGATCGAACAGCTTGACGTCGACGCCGTTGAGGAGGAACCGGGCGGCCCACCCGCCGCCGATGACGCCGCCGCCGAGGAGGCCGACGGTCTGCAGGCCGGGGATCGGGCTCATCTCAGCGCTTCACCAGCTTCAGCTTGTCGCGCACTGCCTGCGCGCTCATGACACGCACGTTCATGTTGTCGAGGATGTTCTTCGCCCGCTCGACGAGCATCGCGTTGGTGGCGAGCTGGCCGGGGCCCGCATAGAGATTGTCCTCGAGGCCGACGCGCACGTTGCCGCCTGCGAGCGCGGCCATGGCCACGAACGGCAGCTGCATCTTCGAGATCGAGAAGGCCGAGAACACGCAGTCGTTTGGCAGGTTGTTGACGAGTGCCATGAAGGTGTTGGGGTCGTCGGGCGCGCCGTAGGCGATGCCCATGCAGAGCTGGATCATCACCGGGTCGTCGAGCAGGCCGTCGCGCACCATTTCCTTCACCTGCACCAGGTGGCCGGTGTCGAAGACCTCGAGCTCGGGCCGCACGCCGAGCTCCTGCACCTGCCTCGCCATGCTGCGGAGCACGGCGGGGGTGTTCACCATGATGTAGTCGCCGCCCGACGCGAAGTTCATGGTGCCGCAGTCGAGCGTGCAGATCTCGGGTAGCAGCGTGCGCACGTGGTCGAGGCGTTCGGTGGCGCCGGCCATGTCGGTGCCGTCGGGATTGGGGGGCAGCACCGTCTCGTCGCCGCCGAGGACCAGGTCGCCGCCCATGCCGGCGGTGAGGTTGAGGACCACGTCGACGTCGGCGGCGCGCACGCGCTCGACCACCTCGGCGTAGTACTCGGTCTTGCGGCTGCCGACACCGGTCTCTGGGTCGCGCACGTGGATGTGCACCACGGCGGCGCCGGCCTTGGCGGCGTCGATGGCCGACTCGGCGATCTGCTGCGGCGTGACCGGCACGTGCGGGCTCTTGTGCGTGGTGGCGCCGGCGCCGGTGACGGCGCAGGTGATGAACACATCCCAGTTCATTGCGGTGCTCCCGTGTGGTGGTGAAGGATCGAGTCTCGCTGGCCGGTCGGTGTGCTCGGCGTGATCGCAATCATGCTCTGCGAACAGCGCAGGGCGTCAATGCGAGTTACCTGAACGGCCAGTCAGGAACAAGATAGTACGATCCCGCCGTCACCGAAAGGAGCAACATGGCCGAGCTACCCCTACGTGGGCTCCGGGCACTCGTCACCGGGGGAGGACAGGGCATCGGCGCCGCCACCGTGGCCTGCCTCCGCCGCGACGGCGCCACCGTGCTCGTCACCGACGCCAACCCCGACACTGCCCCCGACGTCGTCGCCGACGTGTCGAAGACCGCCGACGTCGAGCGCCTCTTCGCTGCCGTGCGCGAACAACTCGGTGGTCTCGACCTGCTCGTCAACAATGTCGGCGTAGCCGGCCCCACCGCCGCCGTCGACGACATGGATCCCGAGGCGTTCGACGACTGCGTGCGGGTCAACCTCGGCAGCATGTTCCGCTGCACCCGGCTCGCCGTGCCGATGCTGCGCGAGCGGCCGGGCTCGATCGTCAACATCTCGTCGACCGCCGGGCTGTTCGGCTTTCCCCTCCGGTCGCCGTATGCCGCGGCGAAGTGGGGCGTGATCGGGCTCACCAAGACCTGGGCGATGGAACTCGGCCCCGAGGGCATCAGGGTGAACGCGATCTGCCCGGGATCGGTCTCGGGCCCTCGAATGGACGGCGTGATCGACCGCGAGGCGGCGGCCCGCGGCGTGGCACCCCAGGCCGTGCGCGACGGCTACACCCGGCAGGTCTCGATGCGCTCGTTCATCGAGGCGAGCGACATCGGCGAGGCCATCGCCTGGCTGGCATCCCCGGCGGCCCGGTTCGTCAGCGGCCAGGCGTTCGGGGTCGACGGGCACACGGAGACGCTCGCCACCACCTGACCGGCCGACAGGCGTATCCGTCCGAAGGGTTCATCTGCGGTACGGTCGCGCGCAACCCGGGTGTCGACCTCTCGGCCGTAGCGTGCGGCCCGTCACCCGGACAACAACAACCACAAGGGGAGAGAACATGAAGAAGCGTTCCACGACGGGCCGACGGCTCGTCACCGCCCTCATGGCCGGCAGTCTCGTACTGGCGGCATGCGGCGGCGGCGAGGAGACCTCGGACACGACCGCAGCACCGCAGGACACCTCGAGCGAGACCACTGCGGGCGGCGGCGACGACCCGCTGGCGGCCCTCTACCAGGAGTGCCTCGACAACGGCGCCAAGGTGAACCTGATTGCCCTGCCCGACGAGTGGGCCAACTACAAGGGCATCCTCCAGAGCTTCCGCGACAAGTACCCGGGTATCGAGAACCCGGTGGCGAGCCCGGACGCGTCCTCCAAGGAGGAGATGGAGGCCGTCGAGACCCTCGCCGGCCAGGCCGACATGCCCGACAACGTCGACGTGAGCCCGGCCATCGCCCAGGAGATGACCGACAAGGGCCTTTTCGAGCCGTACGTCCTCACCTCGGACGCCGAGATCCCGGCGGGCCTGAAGGATGCCAACAACAACTGGACGGCCGCGTACTACGGCATCATGGCCATCGTCACCAACACGACGATCGTGCCGACGGCGCCGAAGACGTTCGCCGACCTGGCGAAGCCCGAGTACAAGGGCCTCGTCGCCCTCAACGGCGACCCGCGTGAGGCCGGTTCGGCCTTCGCCGCCGTGATGGCAGCGAGCATCGCCAACGGCGGCAGCGCTGACGACATCATGCCCGGCATCCAGTTCTTCGCCGACCTCAAGGCCTCGGGCAACCTCGCCGCCAACGACGTCACCAAGGAGACGGTGCTGTCGGGTGAGACGCCGATCGCCATCGACTGGAGCTACAACGTCCCGGGTCTGCGCGCCGACCTCGAGGCTGCTGGCCTCACCGTCGAGGTGAACTTCCCGAGCGATGGCATCTACGGCGGCTTCTACGGCCAGGGCGTGGTGAAGGACTCGCCGCACCAGGCCTGCTCGAAGCTGTGGATGGAGCACATCTTCAGCGATGAGGGTGCCCTCGGCTACCTCGAGGGCGGCGCCGTGCCGGCCCGCATCGTGTCGCTCACCGAGCGCGGCCTCGTCACCGAGGACAAGAAGGCCAACCTGCCCCCGGACGAGCTGCTCGCCCAGGTGAGCTTCCTCAGCCCGGCCCAGATTGCAGCGGCGAAGGAGACCCTCGCCGAGCAGTGGGGCCCGATGGTGGCGGACGCCTGATCCGCTCCGGGACTCCGGTCGAATGACCGATCTCGCACTGCCCGCAGGGGGGCGCACCGATGGTGCGCCCCCCTCGGCGCGCTCAGCGGCACCATCGCGCCGCTCGTGGGCCTGGTTGGGCCTGCTGCCGTTCGTGGGGTTCCTCGGCCTGTTCCTCATCGTCCCGGCCATCAGCGTGTTCCGCGACGCGCTGCGCACCGAGGACGGCGGCTGGTCGCTCGAGGCGATGCGCGAGGCGTTCAGCGGCCAGAACCTCGATGCCTTCAAGTTCTCGGTGGGCTTCTCGGCCGGCGCCGCAGCAGTCGGCGTGGTGCTCGGCACGCTGCTGGCCTACGCGGCCACCCGGCTCACGCGCCCGCGGTGGCTCCGCGGGCTGATCACCTCGTTCAGCGGCGTGGCCGCCAACATGGGCGGCCTGCCGCTGGCCTTCGCGTTCATCACGCTGCTGGGCGCACGCGCCGGCGTGCTCACCAACGCGCTCAAGTTCTTCGGCATCGACATCTATGCCGGCGAGTTCGACCTCGGTTCGCAACTGGGCCTGGTCATCGTCTACTCGTACTTCAACATTCCCCTGATGGTGCTCATCACGCTGCCCGCCATCGACGGGCTCCGCCAATCGTGGCGCGAGGCCTGCGCCAACCTGGGCGGCACCACCTGGACGTACTGGCGCCGAATCGGCCTGCCGGTGCTGGCGCCGTCGCTGCTCGGCGGCTTCCTGCTGCTGTTCGCCAACTCGTTCGCCGCCTCCGCCACGGCTCGGGTGCTCACCGAGAGTTCGCGCATCGTCTCGCTGCGCCTTGCGTTCTTCCTGGGCGGCGACGTGAACGTGGGCGAGGATGCCGTCGGATTCTCGCTGGCGGCGTGGATGATCATCATCATGGCGTTCGCGATGGGCTGCTACTGGGTGGCCCGCAAGCGCGCCGAGCGGTGGCAGTCGTGAGCGCTCCCGTCGACACCCTCGAGGCGCAGGCCGCTCCGGCGCCGCCGGCGTCGGGCATCGTGGGCACGCGCCGTCGCCTCGGGGCGGTGGTGCCCACGATCGTGGTGGTCCTCTGTGCCGTCTACTTCGCGCTGCCACTGCTGACGCTCGCCCGGTATGCGCTGCAGAACGTGCCGGCGTTCCTGCTGGGCCGCGAGACGCTGTTCAAGAACTGGTCG
Organism: Ilumatobacteraceae bacterium; assembly: GCA_046086305.1. Classification (GTDB taxonomy): domain Bacteria; phylum Actinomycetota; class Acidimicrobiia; order Acidimicrobiales; family Ilumatobacteraceae; genus UBA668. The sequence continues at coordinate 8,482 of JBJSXI010000036.1, read as the reverse complement.
CTCAGCGGCATGACGCTGGCGTTCAAGGACGCTGCGTTCTGGCCGGCGCTGCGGCTGAGCCTCACGCTCGCCCTCGGCACGGTGTCGCTGACAATGCTGCTGCTGGTGCCCACCGCGGTGTGGACCCACCTCAGGGTGCCGAAGGCGCGCGCCGCCATCGAGTTCCTCACCGTCTTGCCGTACATGATCCCGCCCATCGCCATGGTGGCGGGCATCATCGTGGTGAAGCCGTATGCGCGGTGGTTCCTGAACTCCGACTACTCGCTCATCCCGTTCTATGTCGTCCTGGCGCTGCCGTTCACCTATCGGTCCATCGACGCCGGCCTGCGCGCCATCGACCTGCGCACGCTCGTCGATGCCTCGCGCAGCCTCGGAGCGGGGTGGGGCACCACCCTGTGGCGGGTGCTCATCCCGAACCTGCGCACGGCGATCATCTCGGCGGCGTTCCTCACCGCCGCGGTGACGATCGGCGAGTTCACCATCGCCGATACGCTGCTGAAAGAGACCCTGCCGCGCTATCAGGCCACCTTCGTGGGACGCGAGCCGCAGGGCGGCTATGCGCTCAACCTGCTCGCGCTGCTGCTCACCACCCTGCTGTTCGTGGTGCTCAGCCGGCTCACCCGCACCCGCGACCGCAGCCGTCGTCCGTATGTCCCGCCGGCGGAGACCTCCGCCCCGACCTCTCCGCAGGGTGCCCGATGACCAACCTCGACTACCGCGCCATCCGTAAGACGTTCGGCGCCACCGTGGCGCTCGACCGTCTCGACCTCGAGGTGCGCGACGGTGAGCTGATCACCCTGCTCGGCCCCTCGGGCTGCGGCAAGACCACGGCGCTGCGCATCGCGGCCGGCTTCGAGGTGCCCGACACCGGCACCGTGCACGTGGGGGGCGCCGAGGTCACCGGCACTCCCGCACACGAGCGCAACATGGGCATGGTCTTCCAGAGCTACAGCCTGTTCCCGAACCTGACGGTCGCCCAGAACATCGAGTTCGGCCTGCGGACACGCAAGATGCCCAAGGACGCTCGCCGCCGCCGCGTGCACGAGATGATGGAGATGGTGCAGTTGACCTCGATGGCCAACCGTTATGCGCACCAATTGTCGGGTGGTCAGCAGCAGCGTGTTGCGCTGGCACGTGCGTTGGCGATCAAACCCCAGGTGCTGCTGCTCGACGAGCCGTTGAGCGCCCTCGACGCCAAGGTGCGTTCGAGTCTGCGCGACGAGATCCGCAGGCTGCAGACGGAACTCGGTATCACGACCCTGTTCGTCACTCACGACCAGGAAGAGGCGCTCGCGATCAGCGACCGGATCTGTGTGATGTCGAATGGCCGCATCGAGCAGATCGGGACGCCGACCGAGGTCTACCGCAACCCCGCAACGGCCTTCGTGGCGCGATTCGTCGGATCGATGAACGAGTTCCCGGCCACCACGGCGCCCGGTGGTGCGGTCATCGGTGGTCTACGCGTCGAGACGACGGTGACCGAGTCGATGGCGAGCGGCTCGGCCGTCAGCCTCCTCGTGCGCCCCGAAGATGTGCACATCGCCGATGAAGGCCTCCCCGGAACGGTGACGGCGGTCGTCTTCCAGGGATCCACGACCATCGTGTCGGTGCGCCTCGACGTCCTCGACCTGTTGGTCAAGGCCGATGTCGGTCAGGGAGGTGCCGATCGGCTGCGGATCGGCGACCGCGTGCACGTCGGCGTGAATGCGCGTGCGGCGGTGTGCGAGCGGCCGTAGGCGACGACGAGGCCGTGCGACGACCGTCGCTCAGGCCTCAGTGGCGGTGCGTCTGACCGCCGCGATGATCTTCGCGTAGCCGGTACAGCGGCACAGATTGCCCGACAGGCCGATGCGGATCTCCTCGTCGGTCGGCTGTGGACAGCGGGCGAGCAGCGATGAGGCCGACACGAGCATGCCGGGTGTGCAGAATCCGCACTGGACGCCGCCCTCGGCGAGGATGTTCCGCTGGAGCGGATGCATCCCGTCGTCGCCGACGAGGCCCTCGACGGTGGTGATCGGCCGGCCGGCTGCCTGCGCGGCGAGATAACTGCACGAGTTGACGGGTTCACCGTCGACGAGGACCATGCACGCGCCGCACTCGCAGTCGTCGCACCCTTCCTTGGTTCCCGTCAGGCCGACCTCGGTGCGAATGACGCTGAGCAGATTGCGGTGCGGATGGATGTTCACTGGATGGTCGATGCCGTTGACGGTGAGGGTGATGTCGATATTCATGAGGCTGCTCCGATGCCGAGGCTGCGATTGACGGGGACGGCAATCACCTCACCAGCCGCTCGACGCGCAGCGGCCTCGACGGCACGACCGGCCATTACACCCACGGTGTGCCGACGGTATCGATCCGACGCCCGTAGGTCCGAGATCGGTGTTGCCTGATCGGCGGCCGCTCGACGGACCGCTGCCGAGGTGTCGTCAACGGTCAGTCCGACGGGCAGATCGTGCACTGCGATGATCGTCGGTGCGACGGCCGTGAGCGCCACGCGGACGGATGCAACGGTGCCGTCGGCAGCCAGGCGCACTGCAGCTGCTGCGCCGACGATGGCGATCTCCATCGCCCTGCGGTACTCGAGGCGAAGGTAGGCGCTGCCGTGCCCGTCGCCGGGGGAGGGCAGGACGATCGCCGTGCACAGCTCGTCGGCGTCGGCAGAGGTTCGTCCCGGCCCCGTCCACAGCGCGCCGATGTCGACGAGCCTGACGCCGCGGATCGATCGGAGTTCGACCGCTGCGCCGAGCACCACGAGCGGCGCACCGGTGTCCATCGCCGGACTCGCGTTCATCACGTTGCCGCCCAGGGTGCCGACATGTCGGGTCGCAGGTGAGCCGACAAGTGCGCTGCCGTCACAGAGGGCCGAGAACGTCGCACCCAGCAGCGGATGGCGTTCGATGTCGCGATGCGGCGTGAGGGCACCGATCCGAACCGCACCGTCGACCTCGACAACCCCGTTGAGTTCAGTGAGTCGATCGACCGCGACGATCGACTCGGGCAGCGGTGCCTTGCCGTGTCGTGCACCGACGACGAGGTCGCTCCCGCCGGCAACGGGCCGGGCACCGGCCGCGAGCGCGGCGAGTGCCTCATCGATCGTGGTCGCAGTGGTGAAGCTCATGTCGTCGACTCCATGGTGTGCCACACCCGCTCGGGGGTCATCGGGAGGTGTCGGACGGGTGCCCCGACGATGCGGTGCAGGGCAGTAGAGATCGCTGCGGAGGTTGCGACGTTCGGTGCCTCGGCGAGCCCCTTCGCGCCGCGCGGCCCTGCGTCGGGTGTATCGATCTCGACGAAGTGCACCTGCACGGTCGGCGCATCGGCGCACGTCTGCAACTTGTACTCGAGCAGGCCGGCATTGCGCTGACGTCCCTGGTCGTCGTAGGTGGTGCCCTCGGTGAGCGCCTGGCCGATCCCCATGAGCACCGCGCCCTCGACCTGACCCTCGGCGCCGAGCGGGTTGATGATCGTGCCAGAGTCGTGCGCGGCGTGCACCTCGACGACACGTGCGACGCCCGTGTCGCGGTCGAGTCTGACGCGCACGGCGTGGCAGCTGAACTGCGGGGCCACCCACGCAGCCATTCCCACATCGCCGACACAACTCGACCCCTCGATCGGCGGTGTGCCCGGGGGTAGCCCGGACCCGTGGGCGATGAGCAACTCGCCGCCTGCGGCGATGCCGGCCAACTCGTCGATCGTCACCGACATCGACGGTGTCCCGGCGACATGGGCGGCACCGGCGGCGAGCACGATGTCGGCCACATCGGCCTCGAGGTGATCGGCGGCGAGGCGACGCAGTTGATCGGCGATCGCGCCAGCCGCTGCGACGACTGCACGGCCGTTGTTGAACAGGGTCTGCGATCCGGTCGCACCCATGTCGTACGGCGCCGCGCTGGTGTCCTGGTAGACGAGTTCGAATCGCTCCGGGTCCATCCCGAGCTCGTCGGCGGCGAGTTGGCGCAGGGTCATCACTGCGCCGGTGCCGCACTCCTGGGCGCCGGTGATGATCTGACCGCTGCCGTCGGCATCGATCTTGACGAAGGCTCCCGAGGGGGCGGTGAACGACGGCCACCAACCGATCGCGACCCCGATCGCCTCGTCATCGCCGAGCGGGTGTCCATACCCGGCGGCGGTGGTCGCCCGCTCGAGGCACTCGGCGAGTCCGATCGGTCCGTACACCTGACCGCTCGGGCCGGTGGCACCGGTGCGCACGATGTTGCGGCGCCGGAACTCGACAGGGTCGAGGCCGACAGCGGCTGCGACCTCATCGGTGTGTGACTCGAGCGCCCAGCAGGTCTGCGGCGCCGTGGGGGCGCGTACCGACCCCGACGGCTGGCGGTTCGTGTAGACGAGGCTCGCCTCGGCGTGCACATTGGGGATCTCGTAAGGCCCGAGTGCGTGCATCGCCGCGAGTTGGCTGAAGAACCCGCTGTCGGCGGTGTAGGCGCCGTTGTCGATCACGAGGCGGGCGCGACGTGCGGTGATCGTCCCGTCGTCGGTCACCCCGGTCTCCAGTTCGACGACGATGCCTTCGCGACGGCGATCGGGTGCGATGAACTCCTCGCGCCGGGTGAACACGAGGCGCACCGGCCGGCGAGTGACCCGGGCGAGTGTGGCGACATGCGCTTCATAGTGGAATCCGCACTTGCCGCCGAAGCCGCCACCGAGGTGGGGGACCACGATGCGCACACGATTCGCCGGCAGACCGAGTGTCTGACACACACCGGCCCGCGCGTCGAAGGGCACCTGTGTGCTCGTCCAGATAGTGACCTTCTCACCCTCCCACTGGGCGACAATCGCCCGCGGTTCGATCGGTGCGGCGTGTGAGGCATCGGCGACGTAGCGGCTGCGCACGATGTGATCGGCAGCGGCCATACCGGCGTCGACATCGCCGCGGGTGATGCTGCTGAACGAGGCGACATTGCCGTGACGGACGATGGCATCGCTCGCGGCGTAGTTGGCCCACTCGGGGTGGACGAGCGGCGCATCGGGTGCGAGCGCTGCCTCGGGGTCGCCGACGACGGGCAACGGCTCGTACTCGACAACGATGGCGGCCGCGGCGCGCCGGGCAGTGGCGGCATCCACCGCAGCGACCGCGGCCACGACTTCGCCCTCGAAGCGGACGACGTCGCGGGCGAACAGGGTGCGGTCGCTCACGAAGGGGCCGAATCGGACATCGGGCACGTCGTCGGCCGTGATGACTGCGTGGACACCGGGGATGGCGAGCGCCGGAGCGGTGTCGAGACGGGTGATGCGTGCGTGTCCGACCCCCGCGTAGCGGAAGGCGGCACTGAGCGCCCCGGTCAGTGTGAGGTCGGCGGCGTACCTGCCGGTGCCGGTGACCTTGTCGGGGCCGTCGGCGCGCACGAATCGTCGGGGGGCCGTCTGAGTGCTCATGGCCCCCCACTATGGCAGCCCGGCGCGAGGTGGTGCGTGGTCGCCCGCCCGTTCTGCGGCCTCCGGATAGCCTGCCGATCGATGACGTTCAGTGTGTGCCGCCGGGATGGATCGGTCGCCGTACAGGTGGCGTGGGCCGGTGCCACCCGTGACGTGCCCCCGTTGTGGTTGCGCGAACGGTGCATGACCCAGCTCCATCCGGTGAATCGGCAGCGCCTGTACGACAGCCATCGTCTGCCCGTCGACCTGAGGATCGTCGAGGCGTCGGTCGACGCAGATGTGCTGCACGTGGTGTTCAGCGACGGTCACCGCGAGTCGTTCGCCATCGAGATGCTCGAGTGGAGCCTTGCGTTGCCGCTCGATCTCCCTGATCCGACACCGTGGGATGCGTCGCTCGCCGAACCACCGCGCCACGACTGGCGTGCCGTGATGGCCGACGATGGAGCTTTCGCATCGGCTCTCGACGATTTCCTCCGCTTCGGCTGCGTGCTGGTCGCTGGCGCTCCGGTCGAACCGGGCACGGTGCTCGACGTTGGCAATCGGTTCGGTCACGTACGGGTGACCAACTGGGGTGAGATGTTCGATGTGCAGTCGAAGCCGAACCCGAACGATCTCGCCTATACGGCCGCGCCGCTCGGACCGCACACGGACAACCCGTACCGCGATCCGGTGCCGGGGATCCAACTGCTGCACTGCTTGGTCAACGAGACCTCGGGCGGTGCGAGCACGCTCGTCGATGCGGTCGCCGTGACGGATCGCCTGCGCGCCGAGGATCCGGCCGGCTTCGAACTGCTCGCCACGGTCGAGGTGCTGTTCGACTTCCGCGACGTCGACGATGACATCCGTCGAGTCGGACCGCTCGTCGAGCGCGATCACCGCGGCCGGGTGACCGGACTCGCGTACAGCCCGCGGTTCGACTATCTGCCGCTCATGGCGCCCGACGACCATGTCGTCTACCAGCGGGCCCGCCAGCGCCTCGCCGAACTGCTCGCCAGCCCCGAGTTCGAGATGCGCTTCGTGATGCAGCCGGGCGACATCGAGGTCTTCGACAATTCGCGAGTGCTGCACGGCCGGACCGGCTTCGACCCCAACGAGGGACCCCGCCATCTCCAAGGGTGCTACATCGACGGTGATGCGCCACGCAGTCGCTATCGCGTCCTGCACAAGGTCGGTCGATGATGCAGTCGGTCCGGTTCACACAGATGAAGGACGGCACTCGCGAGGAGTACGAGTTCCTGCAGGGACTCGAGCACCAGTACGTCGCGGCCCTCCCCGAACGTCTGCTCACCGCTCTGCGAGCGCTCGACAACGGCCTCGGCGGCTATCGGGTATCGAGGTTCGAGCACTCACTCCAGTCGGCGACACGCGCCGAGCGTGACGGCGCCGACGTCGACATGATCGTGGGTGCGCTGCTCCACGACGTGGGCGACGAACTCGCACCGATGAACCACTCGCAACTGGCGGCGTCGATCCTCCGACCCTATGTGCGACCCGAGGTCACCTGGGTCGTCAACATGCACGGTCTGTTCCAGCAGAAGTACTACGGGCACCACGTGGGCATCGATCCCGACGCACGAGACGCCCACCGCGGTCACGAGTGGTTCGCGAGCTGTGAGCACTTCTGCCTCGCCTGGGACCAGGCGTCGTTCGATCCCGCGTATGCCAGTTCCCCGCTCGAGCACTTCGAGCAGATGGTGCGTGAGGTGTTCGGTCGACGTCCGTTCGATCCTGCGATCGTCGGCGAGCCCTGACCGTGCTTGCTTCTTGACCGTGCTTGCGTCCTGACGGTCTACTTCTCGACGATCTCGACCGGGGTCACGAAGGCGTCGGCCACGTCCGGGCCGATGCCGATGCGTTGCTCGTCGACTCGGAGCGCATGGCGGATCCAGGCAGTCACCGCATGACGAATCATCGGGAAGGTGTCGGTCGCCGCAAGCGCAGGTGGCACGCAGCCGTCCTCACCCAGGCGGCGCAGCGCCGGCTGGGTGTCGAGGAGTGCACCGAGACCTGCGGCCTCGGCGATGCCGATGATTCCCGTGCCGTTGCCGAAGGTGCAGAAGTCGTCGAAGCCGTTGTGGCCCACCCCGGTGATCACCCACAGCAGGCTCGGCGACGGCGCAGCCTCGAATGCAGGTCTGGTGACGGTCTCGGCAGGGACGACCTCGTCGACGGTTCCGGCCATGAAGAACGACGGGCGGTCGGGAAGATCGGTCGGCGCGACCGAGGTCGAGGTGTCGCCGGCGCGCAGCACGCCCGAGGCGAGCGAGACATAGCCGTCGATACGTGGGTCGGCCGCTGCGGCGAGCACGGTGCCGCCACCTGCGGAGTGGCCGACGGCAATCACCGCAGCATCGTCCACATGATCGTTGAAGAGGCTCGTCGGATCCGCTCCGGCGGAGATGAGGAGGTCGAGGCTCGCCAACAGGTCGACGACGGCCTAATTGCGATCGCCACTCGCGGTGCCGCCGAGCACATTGCGCAAGTCGCGTGATGGGTGGTCGGGGGCGACGACGATCATTCCCCAGCTCGCCAGGTGGGAGGTGAGGAAGGTGCTCTGCATACGGATGCCGGTGAATCCGTGGCTGAAGAGCACCACCGGGAAGCGACCGTCGGCCACAGCGACGTCGCGGCTGCCGGGGTACTCGGTGCCGGCGACGATGTCGACGGTGAGCAGGGCGCGGATCGCGTCGGGCAGGAAGTCACGTACGTCGTACGACGCGACTCCCGTCGTCCCGTCGACCGCCGGGTACCACACTTCGACCTGTGGACCGTCGGTGAGTTGCAGCGTCGTGACGCCGACGGGATGCGGCCCGGGGTCGGCGTACGCAGCGGCGAGTGTTGCGGGGTCGACTGTGGTGGTCGGCGCGACGGTCGTGGTCGCTGCCGTCATGGTCGTTGCGGCTACGGACCCCGTCGTCTCAGTGCTCGACGTGTCGCCGGCACAGGATCCGAGGGTGAATGCACCGACTGTGACGAGTGCGGAGAGTGTTCTGGTGGGACGGGCCGACGGCATGGCCGTGGAGCATTGCACCGTGACAGGTGTGGTGCACGGTCGAGCGGCGTATCGCGATGGCTTGCCGCTAGGGTA
>JBJSXI010000035.1:0-5293 GCA_046086305.1 Ilumatobacteraceae bacterium | reverse complement strand
CAATGGGGGCACCTTCATGGACGGCATCCTGTTCAATCTCGGCGAGGGTCGCTTCTGGTACGTCCAGCCGGATGGGGCACTCGAGCCGTGGCTGGTGGCGCTGAGTGACGGGTTCGATGTGCGCATCAGCGACCCGAGATCCCGTGTTCTGCAGGTGCAGGGACCATCTTCGATGAAGGTGATGGCCGACCTCACCGAGGGAGCCATCGACGAGTCGATGAAGTACTTCCACGCCGGCTTCTACGGCATCGGTGGACAACGCCTGTACGTGTCGCGAACCGGCTGGACCGGTGAACTGGGCTACGAGATCTACTCCGAGGGCGAAACCACCGACCATGCCCGGCTGTGGGGGCACCTGATGGCAGCGGGAACGCCACACGGCATGGTCTACGGCAGCATGGCATCGATGGAGACCAGGCGGATCGAGGCCGGGATTCTCGACAACCTCACCGACTTCGACCTCACCACCACTCCGTTCGAAGCGGGACTCGGTGCCTTCGTCGACCTCGACAAGGAGGGCTACATCGGACGATCGGCACTGCTGGCGGCCGATCGTCGACCGTTGTTGCTCGGCATCACCTGCGCGGACGCAACCCCCGAGTACCTCGGCACGGTGCTGGACGACGACATGCCGGTGGGTCGCGTCACCGCGGCAGCCTGGTCGCCCACCCTCGGGTGCGGAATCGCGTACGCGCGCTTCACAACAGCGTCTGACTGGGTCGATCGCACCCTCATTGTCACCACCGAAGCGGGCGGACAGGAACCCTGCACTGTGGTATCGCTTCCGTTCTTCGACCGGGAGAAGCAGATTCCTCGAGGCATTCCCGACCCTGCTCTCTGAAGGTCGCCGCAACCCATGCGGCGCCAGAAGCGGCCACCCGCCCGGACCCCATGACCACGACACAACGACCGTCGACCAAACCCACGGCCGACCTCATGCCGCCCTCGAGGACCCCCGAGGCAAACAACCCGAACCCTGAAGAGGGTTCGGACTGTCCTCGATGTCTCGAGACATCACAATGGTTGGTTGGTGGAGCTGGGGAGAATCGAACTCCCGTCCATCAGGCACCGCACGTACGAGCTACGACCGTTCCCGACTTCCTCCCTGTCGCAGGGAGACCGGCGGGTCGGCTGATCCACGAGGGATCCGCGCACCGTCTTTCCGGTGAGTCATCGTTCTTTCCCGACGTCAGCGGTCTTTCCAGCTGTCGTCCCCCGCTTCTGTTGCCGGGCTGCGGTGGATCGGCCCCGTGCGCCATTTCTGGTCACGATGTCTCTTCACCACCTGAGATCAGGCGGCGAGAGCGAACTGCTCGTTGGCAATTCTTTGTGGTGCCCCGTTTAGCGAGTCTGAGCAACTCGGGTCGCCCGTCCGCACGACGACTCTGACGTCGAAACCTGTCAGCCCCGTATGTGTGGACATCTGCACGCTACCGGGCACCGGCGGGCGTGTGACACCCCTGTCGTACATTTGTTCGTATGAGGGGACGGCGCGAACCAGGGGGTGCCGACGAGCGCGATGCGGTGCAGGCGCACGGCGTGGTGCGGGTGATCGACGCTGCGGCGGCGGCCGGCCGGGTGCCGAGTCTCGACGAGTTGATGGAGATCTCGATCGACGAACTGGCCGAGGTGGTCAGCGTCGCTGAGGCGCAGCGTCGCAGGGCCGAGGTCGTGCTCGCCGCAGCGGTCGAGGTGATCGGGCAGCGGCGTCTGCACACCGGTGATGGTCACCGCACCCTCGCGGAATGGTGTCGCAGCGCGTTCCGCTGGTCGAACGCCGAGGCCCGTCGGATCGTCCGCAACGGTGCCGTGCTCGCCCGCCTGCCTCGCCTGGCTGCGGTCGCGGGTGAGGGACGGGTCGGTGTCGCGCAGTTGAGCGACCTCGGTCGTCTCGGCGCGAACCCGCGGGTCGAGGGCTCGCTCGAGACGTGCGACGAGATGCTCACCGATTTCGCCGAGCGGTTCGAGCATCCCGAGTGGAAGGTGCTCGTCGACCGGTGGGAGGCAGCAGCCGATCCCGATGGCGCGGCACTCGATCACGCCGATGCGCATGCGGGGCGCCGTGCTCGTGTGGCGATGGTCGGCGCGCAGGCGCTGCTCACGGCGGAAGGCGGCACCACCGACGGTGCGGTGCTGCGCGAGGTGCTCGACCGCTTCGCCGACGCCGAGTTCGAGGCCGATGTGGCCGAGGCCGAGGAGCGACTCGGTCGGCAGGTCACGGGTGCCGACCTCACCCGCACGGCGCGTCAGCGCGCCTTCGACGCACTGGTGAAGGTGTTCCTCACGGCGGCGAGTGCCGAGGGTTCACCGGTCGGTGTCGAGCCACTCGTCAACATCGTCGTCGACGACACCACGGCCGAGCGACTGCTGCGCACCCTGGCCGGCGACACCGTGCCGCCGCGCACGGCGCTCGATCCCCGCACCTATCGCTGCGAGACCCTCGACGGTGTGCGGCTCGCCGAGGAATCCGCGCTCGCGGCGATGATGGTCGGCCGGCTGCGGCGTGTGCTCGCCGCACCCGACGGGCGGGTACTCGATCTCGGCCGCACCCGACGTCTGTTCACCGGTGCGGCGCGCGAGGCCGTGCTCCTCGGCCAGCAGCACTGCGCCTGGAGTGGCTGCACGGTGCCGACGCAACGCTGCGAGACCGATCACGTCATCCCGTGGGCATGGGGTGGTCGCACCGCACCCGACAACGGGGCGCGGGTGTGCCGGCATCACAATCTGTTCAAGTCGGCTCGGGTGTTCGACCTTCGACGTGACAGCGAGGGTGCGTGGCGCACGCTGCGGCCCGACGGCACGGCGCTCGGTCCACCGGGTGCCGAACCCGTCAGCCCTGCGGTGCCTCGCGTAGCCGTACCGACAGACATGTCACGCATCCCTCGAGCTTGACGAACTCGCCGATGTCGACCTCCACCGGTTCGTATCCGCGGCTGCGCAGCAGTTCGATGCTGCGCGGGCAGTCGGCCGACACGAGCAGCCGACGCTCGTCGAGGATCACCACGTGCGCGCCACCCTCCTCGGGCATCGCGATGAACGAGGGGAACACCGATGCGTCGTCGACCGCGGGTTCCCACCCGATCACCGTGCCGTCGGGCAGCGCGGTCACGGCGCTCTTCAGGTGCAGCACCTTGCTGATCGGCACGGTCACCACCGTGGCGCCGACCGGCTCGAACGCGGCAGCCAGCTGAGCGATGCCCTCGGCGTTGGTGCGGCCACCCCGGCCGACGTAGATCGTGTCGCCCACCTTCAGCACGTCGCCACCGTCGAGTGTGCCGGGCGCTTCGATGTGCACGATCCGATAGCCGAGGCCGGCGACGGCGGGGGCGGCGGCCTCGATCTCGGCCCGCCGCTCGGTGGCGCCCGGGCGGGCGATCACCGCGACCTCGCGATAGACGACCATCGTGTCTTCTACGAATGCCGAGTCGGGGCAGTCGGGTGCCGGCTCCACCTCGACGGTCTGCCATCCGGCTCCGTGGAGCGCATCGACGTATCCCTGCCACTGCACGAGCGCGAGATCGGCGTCGACGGGGGAGCGCTCGATGTGGGTGACGAGTCCATCGGCGAGCCGTGGACTCGGTCGACGCACCAGTGCCAGCCGGCTCATCGGTCGCGTCCTTTCGCCTGACGCCCGAGCGCCCGGGCGATCTCGCGTTTGGTGTCGCGTTCGGCGATCGCCTGACGCTTGTCGGTGCGCTTGCGTCCCTTGCCGAGTGCCAACTCCACCTTCACCCGACCGTCGAGGAAGTAGAGCGAGAGCGGCACGAGGGCCAGCTGCTCGGTGGCCACCTGATGTCCGATGCGCTCGATCTCGCGGGCGTGCAACAGCAACTTGCGTGGTCGGTCGGGATCGTGGGCGCCGAACCCGTTGGCGAACTTGTACGGGGGGATGTGCACCCCGTCGAGCCACACCTCGCCGCGGATCACCCGGGCGAAGGCGTCGGCGAGCTGGGCATGCCCTTCACGCAGTGCCTTCACCTCGCTACCTGTGAGCACGATGCCGCACTCGACCGTGTCGACGATGGCGTAGTCGTGGCGGGCGCGACGGTTCGAGGCGATGATCTTCCGACCGTCGCGGTCGGCACGTGCCCGGGGAGCGGCCATGGGGCGTCAAGGGTACCGGTACCCTTCGCGGGCGATGTCCGAGCTCCGCTTCCCCCCGCAGGCGTTCGCCGAGATGATCGGTCACGCCTACGACGGGTATCCGCTCGAGGCGTGCGGACTGCTCGTCGGTCGCGGCACCACCGTGCACCGCTTCGTGCCGTGCACCAACGAGACGGCCTCGGCGCGGGTGTACTCGATCCCCGGCAAGGAGTTGCTGCGCGCCGAACGGGCGGCCGAGGACGACGGACTCGAGGTGATCGGGGTGTTCCACAGCCACACCCACAGCGAGCCGTATCCCAGCCCGACCGACATCGATCAGGCCCCCGACCCGACCTGGCACTACGTGATCGTCTCGCTGAAGCGCGAGGCGCCCGAAACCCGCAGTTACCGGATCGTCGACGGACAGGTGACCGAGGAGCCGGTCGGGGTACAATGCTGACTGAATTGGTCGGAATAGTCGGCGTTCGGTGACGGTTACACGGCACCGAGGAGGTGCCCCGTGGTCATCAACGAGAGTGTGCTCGACCTGATCGGCAATACGCCGCTCGTCGACGTCAGTCGGCTGTCGCCCAACCCCGAGGTGCGCATCGTCGCCAAGCTCGAGAACCAGAACCCCTTCGGGTCGGTCAAGGACCGCATCGCCCGGCACATGATCGAGCAGGCCGAGAAGGACGGGCGGCTGCAGCCCGGTCAGACGATCATCGAGCCCTCGTCGGGCAACACCGGCATCGCCCTCGCCGCCATCGCCAAGATGAAGGGCTACCCGATCAAGATCCTCATGCCGACGAGCGTGTCGATCGAGCGCCGTCAGATGCTCGAGGTGTTCGGCGCCGAGTTGATCCTCACCCCCGGCGAAGAGGGCAGCAACGGCGCCGTCCGCCGGGCCCAGGAGATGGCGGCCGCGAATCCCGAGTGGTGCTTCCTCTATCAATACGGCAACGACAACAACCCGCTGGCCCACTACGAGGGCACCGGCCCGGAGATCTGGCGCGACTGCCCCGAGATCACCCACTTCGTCGCCGGCCTCGGCACCAGCGGCACCCTCATGGGCACGGGCCGCTTCCTCAAGGAGCGCAACCCCGACATCCAGGTGATCGCCATCGAACCGCCGCTCGGCGAGCGCGTCGAGGGCCTCCGCAACCTCGACGAGGGCTACATCCCGCCGCTGTTCGAGAACTGGCACGGGTTC
>JBJSXI010000034.1:0-6941 GCA_046086305.1 Ilumatobacteraceae bacterium | reverse complement strand
TGCGCTCGCAGCATTGCTCGCTGCCGTGCCCACGGCAAAGGTGCTGCCGGTCCTTCGGCGCGGCAATGTGAACGGCGCGCTCGCGGTGGGCCTCGCACCCGCCGGTGACGCCCTCGACACCCACGGCATGCTCGCCGCGGCGGCCGACGGCCGTCTCGAGTGCCTCGTCCTGCTCGGTGCAGATCCACTGTCCGACTTCCCTGATGCAACGCTCGCCCTCGCCGCACTCGATCGGGTGCCGCGGCTGATCGCCGTCGACACGATGCTGACCCGTTCGTCCGAGCGCGCCCATGTGGTGCTCGCTGCGGCGGCCTATGCAGAGAAGTCGGGGACGCACACGAACATCGAGGGGCGGGTGACGCGACTCGCCCAGAAGGTCACCCCGGTCGGCACGGCGCGCCCCGACTGGATGATCGCCGCCGGACTCGCCGATGCGCTCGGCGCCGAGTTCGGTGTCGACACGGTCGACGATCTCACTGCCGAGATCGCAGCGAACGTGCCGGGCTTCGCAGGGGTCACCGCAGCGACGCTGTCGGCAGTACCCGACGGTGTCGTCGCCGAGCTCGGCTCGACGCGTGGGCTCACCGCACCGGTCGAGTCGGTTGCGCCGCGTCGTGCGGGCGCGTGGCGACTGGTCCTGGGCCGCACCCTCTACGACCTCGCCACCGGCACGGCCGCCTCGCGCTCTCTGTCGGGTCTCGCTGCGCCGACGGCTGCGCACCTGCACCCCGACGATGTTGCGGCACTCGGCGGAGCCGAGCAGGTTCGGTTGACGAACGGGCGCGCCAGTACGGTGCTCCCGGTGGCGATCTCGGACACGGTGCTCCCGGGGACGGTGTGGGTGCCCTTCAACCATGCGGGCGGAGACATCACCCTGCTGGTCGACAGCGCAGCATCGGTGACGGACGTCGAGATCGAGGCGGTCTGATGCTCGCGCTCGACCCGCTGCTCGACAACATCGGTCTTCTCACTCGCGAGTTCCTCGTCGTGGTGATCAAGGTGCTCGTGGTCTTCGTGGTTGGGCTCGTCGGCACGATGCTCATGGTGTGGTTCGAGCGCAAGGTGGTTGCGTTCCTCCAGAACCGGATCGGTCCCGACAAGGCCGGGCCGAAGGGTCTGCTGCAGACCCTTGCCGATGGCGTGAAGCTCTTCTTCAAAGAGGATCTGATCCCCGATCGCAGCGACCGGTTCGTCTTCAAGTTGGCGCCGTACCTCGCGTTCGTGCCGGCATTCCTCGTTTGGAGCATCATCCCTCTCGGCGGGGACTTCTCGGGCGGGAAGGACGGCACGGTCCAACTGCTCGGGGTGACGACCAAGTTGCAGCTCGCCGATCCTCCGGTTGGTGTGCTGTTGTTCCTCGCCCTCAGCAGCGTCGCGGTGTACGGGATCATGCTCGCCGGATGGAGTTCGGGCTCGAAGTACCCACTCCTCGGATCAGTGCGCGCGTCGGCGCAGATGGTCAGCTACGAGGCGGCGCTCGGCCTCAGCCTGGCGACGGTCATCCTGGTGGCCGGCACCCTCAGCACCAATGGCATCGTCGCCGCGCAGAGCAGCATCTCGCGGTGGCACGTCGTCGCGACGGGCATCGTGCCGTTCGTGGTGTTCCTCATCGCGGCGACCGCTGAACTGAACCGTCCCCCGTTCGATCTGGTCGAGGCCGAGCAGGAGCTCGTCGGTGGATTCAACACCGAGTATTCGAGCATCCGGTTCGCGCTGTTCTTCCTTGCCGAGTTCATGAACACGATCACCATGAGCGGTGTCATCGTCACCCTGTTCTTCGGCGGACCGCAGCCGCTTCGATTGTTCGGCAACGACAATGTGTTGTCGTTCCTCGGCCCGCTCAGCGGCACCGTGTGGCTGCTCTTGAAGGTGCTTGTCTTCCTCTACATCTACGTCTGGTTCCGTGCGACGCTGCCGCGTCTCAGGTACGACCAGTTGATGAACCTGGGGTGGAAGCTGATGATCCCGCTCGCGCTGGGGTGGTTCATGTTGCTCGCTGGCTTCCGGATCGGTGAAGACAACAGCTGGAACCCGTGGCTCGTCGGTGCGGTCGGGCTCGCCGTGCTGGCCGGTTCGGCATCGTTGCTGTCGGCGGCCTCGCGTGTCAGCGCGCGTGCCCGTGTACGTGAGGGGGCGATGTTCTGATGGGCTACCTCGACGGATTTCTCGTCACGTTGAAGCAGCACCGCTTCTTCGGCGGCGCGCGGGTCACCACGTCGTACTCGGGCGGTCGCATTGCCAAGCGCGGCAAGTCGACCGAAGGGCGCGACGAGAAGATCCCCAAGCCCGAGCGACTGCACGGTCGCCATGTGCTCAATCGGTACGACGACGGGATGGAGAAGTGCATCGGCTGCGAGTTGTGCGCCGGTGTGTGTCCGGCCAAGTGCATCTATGTGCGCGGGGCCGACAACGACCCGGATCACCCGACCTCGCCGGGTGAGCGCTTCGGGTTCGTCTACGAGATCAACTATCTGCGCTGCATCCACTGCGACCTGTGCGTCGAGGCCTGCCCCACCGAGGCGATCACCGAGAGCAAGTTGTTCGAGTTCAGCTTCACCAGCCGTCGGGATGCCGTGTACACGAAGTCGGAACTCGTCGTCGATGACGATGGTCGGCCGCGGCAACTGCCGTGGGAGGACTGGCGTGAGGGTGAGGATCTCCTCACGAGCGGGTGGATGCGGGCAACGTCGGCGAGCGGTGACGCCGACTTCGTCGGCGAGGTCGGCTGGAGCGGCGAACTGGGTCACGGTGTCCGCGCGCCCGAGCCGAAGCAGGCCGACGCAGATGCGGTGAAGACGGTCCGGACGGTCCAGCGTTGATCGAGTTGTTCGTCTTCGTCGTCGCCTCGGCGATGGTGCTCGTCGGCGCGGTCGGTGTCGTGGTGCGCAACCACCCGGTGCACGCCGCCCTCAGCCTCGTGCTCACCCTGTTCGGTGTTGCCGTGCACTTCGTCGCCCTGTCGGCAAACTTTCTCGCCGCAGTTCAGGTGATCGTCTATGCGGGGGCGATCGTCGTGCTGTTCCTCTTCGTGATCATGCTGCTCGGTGTTGACCGATCCGAAGACCTGCGCGTCGAACCGTTCAGGGTGCAGCGCCCGGTGGCCGTGGTGGTCGGGGTGTCGATCGTCACGCTGCTCGGTATCGCGATCGGCGCCTCACGCGATGCCGGCACTGCGGTGACGGGAGCCGGTGTCGAGCTGCTCTCACCCGAGGGTCAGCCTGAGCACGATGGCAACATCCGTGCCCTTGCTCGCGATCTCTTCGGCGACAAGGTGCTCGCGTTCGAGCTCACCTCGGTGTTGCTCGTGATCGCCGTGGTCGGCACCGTGGTGCTCGCCCGGCGGCCGCGCCGTGGCGAGTCCGAGGTGGCGTCGTGATGAGCCTCGCCGTTGCACACACCGACGACGACGTGGTACCTCCTGCTCGCTGCAGTCGTGTTCGGGATCGGCGTGGTCGGCGTGCTCGTCCGCCGGAATCCGCTCGTGCTGTTCATGTGCATCGAGCTGATGCTCAATGCGGTGAACCTCACCTTCGTCGCGCTCGCTCGCAGGCTCGGTGACATCGGCGGCCAGACCACGGTGTTCTTCGTGATGGTTGTGGCGGCGGCCGAGGTCGTGGTGGGACTCGGGATCATCGTGGCCATCCTCCGTCGTCGGCCCGGGGCGACCACCGACGACCTCGTCGAGTTGAGGGGCTGACGACATGCTCGACCTCGTTTGGCTGATCCCCGCGCTGCCGCTGGCGGGCTTCCTGCTGCTCGTCGTGTTCGGTCGCCGACTTGGCGACCCTCGCGCCGGCTGGCTGGCGACGCTGATGCTCGCCTCGTCGTTCGTCGTGACAGTCGGCGTCTTCCTCGAGCTCCTCTCGCTGCCCTCGGAGGAGCGACACCACGTGACGACCCTGTTCACGTGGTTGCCGCTCGGCGACGTGGCGATCGATCTCGGCTTCCTCGTCGATCCCCTGAGCGTGACGATGGCGCTGTTCGTGACGGGCATCGGGACGCTCATCCATCTCTATGCCGTCGGCTACATGCACGGCGATGCACGGTTCAGCAAGTTCTTCCTCTACCTCAACCTGTTCGCGTTCAGCATGCTGATGCTGGTCCTCGGCTCGAACCTCCTCGTCACGTTCCTCGGCTGGGAGGGTGTGGGGGCCTGCTCGTACTTCCTCATCAGTTTCTGGCACGAGCGCGACAGCGCGGCGACGGCCGGGAAGAAGGCCTTCGTCACCAATCGAGTGGGCGACTGGGGCTTCATGATGGCGATGTTCTTCGCCTTCTGGTCGGCCGGCACACTCGACTATCTCGAACTCGGTGAGACGGCGACCGGTCTCGCCCAGTCGACCGCAACGGCGATCGCCTTGTTCGCCTTCATCGGCGCGTGCGGCAAGAGCGCGCAACTCCCCCTCTACCTGTGGCTGCCCGATGCGATGGAGGGGCCTACGCCCGTGTCGGCACTCATCCACGCCGCAACGATGGTGACGGCCGGGGTGTTCTTGATGGTCCGGCTTAATCCGCTTCTGGCCGTGGCCGCCGACTACGCAGGATGGATCATCGCGATCGTCGGTGCCGCGACGGCGCTGTTCGCCGCGACCATCGCCGTGGCGCAGAACGACATCAAGAAGGTGCTGGCCTATTCCACCGTCAGTCCGCTGGGGTACATGTTCCTCACGGTGGGCTCCGGGGCGTATGTCGCTGCGGTGTTCCACATGGTCACCCATGCGTTCTTCAAGGCGCTGCTGTTCCTCGGCTCGGGATCGGTGATCCACGGCATGCATCACCAGCAGGACATGCGTCGTATGGGTGCACTGCGCGCGCTGATGCCGGTGACGGCCGCGACGTTCATCATCGGCTGGCTGGCGATTGCAGGGGTGCCCCCGTTCGCCGGCTTCTGGAGCAAGGACGAGATCCTGCTGTACGTGTACGACCGGAGCGTCGTGCTGTACGCCGTCGGACTCGTCACCGCGCTGCTCACCGCGTACTACATGACTCGCCAGGTCATCATGGTGTTCTTCGGCGAGGCGCGCTGGCACGATGCGCACGACGAACACGGCGCGCACGGCGACCTGACGCCGCACGAGAGCCCGCGCACGATGCTGGTGCCCTTGATCGTCCTCGCGGGTCTCTCGATCGTGGGTGGCGCGATGCAGTTGCCGTTCGCGAAGAGTCTGCACCGGCTCGAACATTGGCTCGAGCCGGTGGTCGAGGCGGGCGAGCACAGCCTGAGCGATGCGACCTACGATCTCAAGTACGTGCTGATGGTCGTTGCGATCGTGGTTGCTGCGACCGGGATCGCGCTGTCGGTGCTCGTGTATGCGAAGCGCCGCCTGCCAGTCGTCGAACCGGCCGTCCTCGCGGAGGGTTGGTACTACGACACCGCCGTCACTCGGTTCATGGGTGGTCCGGGCACGGCGGCGTTCGAGGCCGTGGCGACCGTGGACGCCCGGGTGGTCGATGGCGCGGTCGACGGAAGTGGTCGCGTCGTGAGACTCGTTGCAGAGCGGTTACGCGTGTTCCAGAGCGGCAACGTCCGCAACTACGCGGCGGCACTCGGCGTCGGTGTGGCGATCGTCCTCGCCTGGTTCGTCATCGTGCGGGGGATCCTGTGACCGACTTCCCCGTGCTGTCGATGCTCGTCATCGTGCCTGTGGCCGGTGCCGCAGCGGTCGCCCTTCTGGCCCGGCGATCTCTGGCGATGGTCAAACTCGTCGCGCTGCTGACGAGTGTGTTCACCGGAGCGCTCTCGTTGTCGGTGCTGTTCCAATTCGACGGTTCGAGCGCCGACTACCAGTTCGTGTCGCAGCACCCGTGGATCGAACCGTGGGGGATCTCGTGGCACCTCGGGATCGATGGGATATCGCTGTTCCTCGTGGTGCTCACCGGCCTGCTGTTCCCCTTGGTGATCGCTGGGGTCGACCCGCATCACGATCATCCTCGCTATCTCGCCTGGATGTTGTTGCTCGAGGCCGGAGTGATGGGCAGCTTCATCAGTCTCGACCTGTTCCTGTTCTTCGTCTTCTTCGAGATCGTCCTCGTGCCGATGTACTTCCTCATCGGAGGATGGGGATACGACGATCGCGTCTACGCGGCGACGAAGTTCTTCCTGTTCACGATGGCGGGTTCGGCGTTCATGCTCGTCGGCATCGTCGCCACGGCAGTCCTCGCCCGGGCCGACGACGGTGCGATCACCTTCGACCTGGTGAAAATCGCCGAGCAGGCCGACTTCGCGACGAACACCGGACGCTGGCTCTTCGTTGCCTTCGCGATCGCGTTCGCCGTCAAGGTGCCGCTGTTCCCGCTGCACACGTGGCTCCCCGACGCGCACACCCAGGCACCCACCGGCGGGTCGGTCATCTTGGCGGGCGTGCTGCTGAAGCTCGGCACCTACGGTCTCCTGCGCTTCGGCGTGTACCTCTTCCCCGAGGCATCGGTGTGGGCGCGCCCCGTGCTGTTGACGCTCGCGACGATCGGCATCCTGTGGGGAGCGATCGCCGCGACCATGCAGCGCGACCTGAAGCGAGTGGTGGCCTACTCGTCAGTGGCCCACCTCGGTTTCATCGTGCTCGGGACGTTCGCCCTCACCTCGACGGCGATCACCGGTGGGGTGCTGCAGAACATCAACCACGGGATCAGCACCGGTGCGCTGTTCCTCCTCGTCGGGATGATCTACGAGCGCCGCCACACCAGAGAGATCGCCGCGCTGAAGGGTCTTCAGAAGGTCGCCCCCGTGTTCGCCGCAGTGTTCACCATCGTGATGCTCAGCAGTATCGGTGTGCCCGGGCTGAACGGCTTCGTCGGCGAGTTCATGGTGCTCATCGGTTCCTTCTGTGCGGCCCGGTGTTGGGTGACGGTGGCAGCCACCGGTGTCATCGTGGCGGCGCTCTACCTGTTGTGGGCGTACCAGCGGGTGTTCCACACCGAGCCCGACGAGGCGAACCGTGGCT
>JBJSXI010000033.1:0-7826 GCA_046086305.1 Ilumatobacteraceae bacterium | reverse complement strand
GCACCCGCCGGCTGCGGTGACGGCCAGGTGGCCTGCGGCACACGGGCGGCACCGTTGAAGGCTGCTCCCTCCCGGGCCTGACCTGGTTCGCGGACGCCCGTCGCACAGGGCCCGACCGCCACCGCACCCGGCGGGTGCACGGGCGAGCCTAGCGAGATCGCCCGGCGGTGCCGCTACCCTCGGCGGCCACCCGGGAGGGATGCGAGAGCGGCCGAATCGGCACGCCTGGAAAGCGTGTGTGGGGAAACTCACCGTGGGTTCAAATCCCACTCCCTCCGCCATGGCCATCGTTCCGACGAGCGACCGCGACGAGACGATGATGCGCCGCGCAATCGTCGAGGCGTGTACTGCCGATGCGCACGGCGATGTGCCGATCGCCGCACTCGTCGTGCGCGATGGAGCGGTGATCGCCCAGCGTCACAACGAGCGCGAGCTCACGGGTGATCCGACTGCGCATGCTGAAGTGCTCGCCCTGCGCGATGCCTCGCAGGTCGTCGGCCATTGGCGGCTCGTCGATTGCACCCTGTACGTGACACTCGAACCGTGCGTGATGTGTGCGGGAGCACTCGTCAACGCACGCATCGGTCGTGTCGTGTTCGGAGCGCGCGATCCGAAGGCGGGTGCGGTCGAGAGCCTGTACACCGTGTGCGGTGACGAACGACTCAATCATCGGCCGATCGTCACCGGGGGCGTGCTGGCCAACAAGTGCGGCCAGCCGCTGCGCAAGTTCTTCGCCCGCCGCCGCTGACGGTCAGCTGAGTCGCGGACCTCGGCGGTCGGCCTCCTCGATCGCCCGGCGGACGGCGTCGGCCACCTCGGCAGCGATCGCGTCGTGGGGCGCCCCGTCGTCGGCCCCGAAAGCCGGCGTGGGATCGGACTCGACGATGCTGAGCGTGGGAGGTGCGAAGGCGGCAGGCTCGGGTTCGGCGACGATCGGGATCGGCGGTGCCTTCGGCGTTTCCGGGGTGGTCGGCACCGGAGCGGCCGAGGTTCCCGACTTGGCCGTGACGAGCGGCACGGGTGCGGAGGGATTGACGACGATCAGCGGCGGCGTCTGACCAGTCGGCGTCACCACTGGCCGGCTGGGTGTGCCGAGATCGGCAGGCTCTGCGCGATCGGCGGCGCGGACACGGCCGGTCGGGTGGAGTGATCGCGCAGTGTCGCGATCGATGGGGTCGGTCCGGTCGTCGTCGCGCTCGTCGCGCGAACCCGTGTCGCGGGCTGCCGGATCGGCGAGTTCGTCGGAGGGGCCATCCGGAGCGTCGTCGTCGACGGAACTGCCGATCGTCCACCGGTCGATGCCGTTGCGCTGGCGCACATAGGGGAGGACGTCGTAGTCGGCTACGGCGCGATGTGCGATCGCCATCAGCAGCTCGTCGGTGAACTGCTCGACGCAGAACTCGATGGCGCCCCGGTCGATGCCCTCGACGCGCTCGAACAACTGGCCGAGGTGTTCGACACCTCGCAGGCGAATTGTGCCGGCGGTTGCCTGTGCTTCGGTGAGCAAACCTTCAGCGATGAGCCGGGTGCCGACATCGCGATCGCTGCTCCGCTCGGCGTAGTAGATCCGACCGTCGCGGAAGTAGACGGTCACTCGGGGTTCGAGGTGAAGTACGAGGGCACCGCTGAAGCGCTGGAGTCGCGCGGCATCGACGAGTCGCCACGCCGACCACGGACCTTCATTCGCAACCCCGTCGAGTTCGCCCACCACTGCGCGACGCTACCCGTGGTGCGGCATCGACGGGAGGAGGCGGCTGCAGTGACGTCCGCTAGCCTGCCGCCCGGAAGGATGCCCGAGCGGCCGAAGGGACACGCCTCGAAAGCGTGCGAGGTGCAAGCCTCCGTGGGTTCAAATCCCACTCCTTCCGCCACGACGAGCCCCGAGGGGACGTCCCCACGATCCGGACCCCTGGTCCGGATCGTGTCGCGTGTGGGATCGGTGAGGTCACGCGTCGTGGCTCTCGTGTCGTGAAGGAGATGTGATGACCACACCTTCAGCTGAGGTCGCGATCGCCGGTTACGACGTCATTGGTGACGTCCACGGCCATCTCCTCGCGCTCGAGGGTCTTCTCGGCGATCTCGGATACGTCGACGACGGCCGTGGGTGGGCACATCCATCGCGACGTGCTGTCTTCATCGGTGACCTCATCGATCGTGGTGCTCATCAGGTCGAGGTCGTCCGGACGGTGCAGCGAATGGTTGCTCGCCGATCGGCGTATGCCGTGATGGGTAATCACGAGTTCAATGCCATCGCCTTCCAACTTCCGGACCCATCGTCACCAGGGCGTCACTGTCGGGTGCGCTCGCCGAGGAACGTCGCCCAGCACGCAGCGTTCCTCGAACAGGTCGGCGAGGACTCGCCGCTGCACCGTGAGTTGGTCGAGTGGTTCCTCGAGCTGCCATTGTGGCTCGAACTGTCGATCGGGGAACAGCGACTCCGCATCGTGCACGCATGCTGGCATCGCCCGTCGATGCAGGTTCTCGAGCCGTGGCTTTCGCCCTCGGCGACGATCTCAGTCGACGGTGTCATTGCTGCGTCGCAGCGCGCAAGTGCGGTCTACGACGCCGTCGAGACGTTGTTGAAGGGACCGGAGATCGACCTCGGCGGTCGGTCGTACCTCGACAAGGGAGGCCATGAGCGCCGTCGGGCCCGCCGCCGATGGTGGGATCCCAACGCCGCAACGCTCGCCGCCGCCGCCCACGTGCCGCCGGGTTCGGTCACCCCGTCGGGGGCGCCGTTCGACCCGCTCCCCGACGATCCGTGCGACGCTGCGGGGCAGTATCTGGACGAGATTCCGCTGGTCGTCGGGCACTACTGGTGCCGCCCACCGCTCGACGTCTGGTCGCCGTTCGTCGCGTGCGTCGACTACAGCGTTGCCGCAGACGGCCCGCTCGTCGCCTATCGGTGGAGTGGCGAAGCCTCACTCGCCGCCGATCGTTACGTCGCTCATCCGGTAGCCCACCCGGAGGTCGACGACATCGGGGATGTGGGCGAAGCCGACTGACAGGCGCCCCGATCGACCGACGCTGACCGGTCGACTCGCCCGTTGCGTACAGTCGACGGCGGAGGTGTGACCATGAGGCGAGTCGTCATCGTGGGAGCGGGGGGACGCGACTTCCACACGTTCAACGTGCTGCTCGGCCCCGATCCGGACGTGGAGGTGGTCGCGTTCACGGCAGCGCAGATCCCGAACATCGATCACCGCGTGTATCCGAGCGAGCTGGCAGGTCCGCGCTATCCGCTCGGGATCCCCATCGTCCCCGAGTCCGAGCTCGATCAGCTCATCCGGTCGCAGTCGATCGACGAGGTCGTCTTCGCCTACTCCGACGTCGCGTACGTCGACGTGATGCATCTTGCGGCGCGGGTGCTCGCAGCGGGCGCCGACTTCCGGCTCGTCGGCATGCACTCGTCGGCTCTGCGCTCACACCGACCGGTGATCGCCGTGTGCGCGACGAGGACCGGGTGTGGGAAGAGTCAGACCAGCCGGGCGATCGCCCATCTGCTCGCCCGTCACGGCCTCCGACCGGCACTCGTGCGCCATCCGATGCCCTACGGACATCTCGGACGGATGCGCGTGCAGCGATTCCGCACCATCGCTGACATCGACGCGAGCGATCCGACCATCGAGGAGCGGGAAGAGTACGAGCAGGCGGTGCGCGAAGGGATCACGGTCTACGCCGGTGTCGACTACGCCGCGATCCTCGCACTCGCCGAGAACGAGGCCGACGTGGTGATCTGGGACGGCGGCAACAACGACCTGCCCTTCTTCACACCCGATGTGATGGTCGTCGTGGCCGATGCGCTCCGGCCCGGCCACGAGCGTTCCTTCCATGCCGGTGAGGCGAACGTGCTGCTCGCCGATGTACTCGTGGTCAACAAGGTCGACAGCGCGTCGCGGGAATCCGTTGAGGCGACGGTCCGGTCGCTACGCGAACTCAATGGGCATGCGCCACTCATCGAGGCGGCGTCGCCGGGAACCCTCGAGCCCGGGCCATCGTTGGATGGGGCCAGGGTGCTCGTGGTCGAGGACGGCCCGACGATCACCCACGGTGGCATGCCGTTCGGCGCCGGCACCGTCGCCGCTCGCGCAGCCGGTGCCGCGGAGCTCGTCGATCCACGCCCGCACCTCGTCGGCTCGCTGCGCGCGGTGTTCGACCGGTATCCGCACATCGGTGCGGTCCTGCCGGCAATGGGCTATGGGGCGGCACAGGTCGCCGACCTCGCCGCGACGATCGAGTCGACGCCGTGCGATGCGGTCGTCACCGGCACACCGATCGACCTCGGTCGACTCCTCGCGCTCGATCCGTCGGTACAACCCGTGCGACACGCGCGCTACGCACTCGACGACGCGGCGGTCACCCGTCTCGAGGACATCCTCTCCCCGTGGATCGATCGCTGGTCGGGTCGAGAAGCATCGGGCGGTTCAGGGCACGACGAGCGTGCCCGACGTTCCTGAGGCGACGTCGTGCGCATGATCGAGTGAGCCGATCATCGCCCTGCCTCCGGTGCGTTCGACGAATCGGCACGCAGCCTCGACCTTGGGGCCCATCGATCCGGCGGGCAGGTGCATGGCGCGGAGTTCGGCGATCGATGCGGATCGGATCACCGTCGAGCCTGGACGACCGAAGTCGCTCTCGACCCCCTCCACATCGGTGAGCAGGACGAGGGCGTCGGCGCCGAGGGTCTCGGCGAGCAGCGCAGAGGTGAGGTCCTTGTCGACGACGGCCTCGATACCTTCGAGTCGGCCATCTGCTCCCTCGATCACCGGGACGCCGCCACCGCCTGCGCACACCACGACCACGCCAGCCCACGAGAGCAGGAGGATGACATCGGCCTCGACGACGCGCGTCGGTTCCGGTGATGCGACGACGCGTCGCCAGTGCTCGCCGTCGCGTGCCACTGTCCATCCGCGCGCCCTCAGTTGCGCGGCGCCTGTCTCGTCGTAGACGGGCCCGACGAACTTGGTCGGTGTGGCGAACGCCGGGTCAGCCGCATCGACGACGCACTGAGTGAGCACCGCGGCGACCTGTCGGCCGGGCAGCGCATTGCGGAGTTCCTGGGTCAGCCAGTAGCCGATCAGGCCCTGGGTCTCGGCTCCGAGCGGATCGAGGGGGAACGGTGTACCGAGCAGCGGATCACTGGACGACTCCATCGCCAGCAGACCCACCTGGGGTCCGTTGCCGTGGGTCACGACGACATCGTGTTCGACGAGCAGTGGTCGCAGTGACGCGACGGCTGCGCCGACATTGCGTCGCTGGGGCTCGGCGTCGGGTGGCTCGCCACGTCGCAGCAGGGCATTACCGCCGAGCGCCACCACGAGTCGCATGGGCACATCGACACCCTAGGCCCACCTGCGGTCGGACGCTTCGGTGCCGGTCTGGCGATGGTCGCGCCTAGCCTCTGGCGCCGTGGGCAGGGTGACATGAGCTACTTCGCGGCCTTCCGGCTGCCTGCTGCCCCGGCCCGGGCACTCGAACGCGCCGTCGCCGGGGTGGCCCGCACCGACGGGTTCCGGCTCGAGTCCGCCGAGCGCTACCACGTGACGCTGTGCCACTACGGCGAGATCGAACCCCGCGACCTGCCCCGTCTGACGCTCGCCCTCGATGCGGTGGCCCGGATGTCATCGCCGTTGCGTGTGCGTGTCGTCGGCGCCGGGTGGTTCCCGGCGGGTCGGGTGATCTGGGCCGGGATCGACGGCGACCTGGCCGGGCTGCGCGGCCTGCGCGAGCGGGTGATGGATGCCACTGCGCCACTCGGCCGCGACTCGCGTGTCGAGACGGGGTTCACCCGGGGCGTCTTCGCGCCGCACGTCACCGTTGCGCGGTACACGGCATCCGCTGTCGAGCCATCGCGGCTCGTGACGATGCTGCGGCGAGCGGTCGATGGTGAATCGTTCGAGGTTGGGTCGTTCGGGCTGTACGAGTCGGTGGGTGGTCGTCATCTCCGTCTCGCCGAGTTCTCCCTGCGCGAGCAGCTGAGCTGAACGCGTCCACCCGTGACCCTTACCGACGCTGCTCCGAGGCGCGCGCGGCGACGGCCTGCCTCTGATCGCGAGGTGTTCGCCCTGCTCACCGCAGCGATGGCGGTGGAGGCGATCGGCGTCGATCTGCTCCTCCCCGCGTTCCCCGATGTGCGGGCCGCGTTCGGGATGCCGGCCGACTCGACCGAGGTGAGCTGGATCATCACGGTCTTCTTCCTCGGCATCGCGCTCGGGCCGTGGGTGTGGGGGCCGCTGTCGGATCGATTCGGTCGACGTCGACCGCTGATCGCCGGGCTGGGTCTCTATTGCATCGGTGCGGCATTGTCGGCACTCGCACCGACATGGCCGCTGATGCTCGCGGCGCGATTCGTGTGGGGTTTGGGTACCGGGGCTCCGCGGTCGCTCTCGATGGCGGTGATCCGTGACCGTCACGAAGGTGAGGCGATGGCCAGGATGATGTCGACGGTGGTCGCGGTGTTCCTGTTCGTGCCGATCTTCGCACCACTGCTCAGCACGGGGCTCCGCGCGATCGCCGACTGGCGGATCATCTTCTGGTTTCCGGCGGTCGCCGGTGCCCTGCTCGCGTGGTGGGTCGTGCGGCTCCCCGAGACCCTGCCGCCCGAGCGGCGCCGACCGTTCAACGGACGGGCCATCGTCGATGCCGGAGCCGAGATCCTTCGTCAACGCGAGACGGTCTCCTTGATGTTCTCGGCGATGTTCGTCGTCGGTGCACTGCTGACCTACGTGGGTGGGTCGGAGATCGTCATTGGCGAGATCTACGGTCTCGCCGACTGGTATCCGTTGTTCCTCGGGACGATCGCGGCATTCGGCGCAGTCACCTCGTTCGTCAGTGGACGGATCGTTGTGCGGATGGGACTGCAGCGGCTGATTGCCGCAGGAATGTGTGTCGCCGTCGCAGCGGCTGGCTCACTGCTCGTCATGTCGCTCATCGGTGGGGGACGTCCTCCGTTCGTGGTGTTCGCGTTGCTGATCGCCGTCATCGTGCCGTTGTGCCCGGGCATGCTGCCCAACCTGAACACGGCGGCACTCGGGCCGGTCCCGCACATCGCCGGGACCGCGACGGCGATGATGGGCACCATCAGCACTGCGGGAGGAGCCGTGCTCGGGGGGATCGGCGCAGCGGCCTTCAATGGCTCGACCACCCCGTTTGCTGCGGTGATCTTCGGATACCTGATGGCGGCGACGGCACTCGCCCGCGTTGCGACGCGCCGCACTGTGTAGCCACAACCGGTCGATATCCGGGGACGTGATCGATCAGGTCTCGTGGAGACCGAGTTTGACGGCGAGCGCAACGGCCTCGGCCCGTCCGGTGACGCCGAGCTTCCGATAGATCGACATCGTGTCGACGCGGATCGTCGACAGGCTGTACGACAGCGCTGCGGCAATCTGCGGGTTCGTGGCGCCGGTCGCCATCCTCGCGAGAACGGCGAGTTCGCGCTTGGTCAGGTCGTGTGCGGTGGCTGCCACGACATTACCGAGCCGTCCACTCAGGTCGTCGACACGGCGGAGTGAACGAACGTCGTTGAGTGCTTGTGCAACGGGCGCGCCGACGTCAAGAAGTTCTGCGGCGCGGTTGCGGTCGGCTGCAGTGAGGTGAAGCTGAGCAAGCCACAGCGACACCGGTCCGTCACACCACCAGCCACTCGAATCGACCGAGACGTGGGCCGACCACGGCGTCAACATCTCGATGACGGCTTCGGCGAGGCCGCGGTCGCCAAGCGTGGCCACTGCATCGGCGCAGCGGGTGCCAACGAGCAGGTAGCTCTCTTCCTCGTGCGCTTGTGCGAGCGCGCGCTGTACGTACCGCCGGGCGATGTCGTTCGC
>JBJSXI010000032.1:0-28311 GCA_046086305.1 Ilumatobacteraceae bacterium | reverse complement strand
ACACGACGGCCCTCGGTATGCCGGACGTCAGCGGCGACGACTTCTTCGCCGACTGCGAGGTGACCACCGCCCGCCATCGACCCACGCGGCTGCGGCGCCGCGCACCTCGAGCGGACACGGTGCGACGCGCTGGTTCACGATGCGATGGCGGGCGGTGGTCACCTCGCAGTCGGCGAAGAAGTCGTCGCCGCTGACGTCCGGCATACCGAGGGCCGTCGTGTCGAACGCGATGTTCGATCCGATGCCGTCGTGGATCACGGTCGACGACGTCATCGCCTCCTCGACGTCGACGAGGGCTGGCAGGACGTCGTAGTCGACGACGACCATCTCGGCGGCGTCCTCACCCACTGCGCGGGTCGCGCTGACGACGACGGCGAGCGGCTCGCCGACGAAGCGAACCTTGTCGATGGCCAACAGGCCGCGAGTGATCAACGGGTTGTACGGGCTCGGGACCGGCTCGAGGCCGAGGTCGGCAGCCGTGAGCACCGCAACCACACCCGGGGTTGCCGTGGCCGCCGAGGTGTCGATCGATCGGATGATCCCATGGGCGACCGCCGATCTGACATAGGTGACGTGCAGCGCGCCGGCGAGGAGCGGTTCGTCGAGGAGATCGTCGACGTACACACCGCCCGTGGTGAGAAAGCGCGGATCCTCCCGACGGACGACGCGGTTACCGAGGATGCTGCCTGCCACGGGTGACATGTCCATGGTCAGGGGGTCGGTGCGGATGTCGAGCGAAGGGAGATGATCTGCGCGGCTGCGTCGTAGGGCCAACCGCTCGGCAGACTCGTCGGTGCATCGGGGAACGGCAGCACCGTCAGGCGGACCTCACCGCGCGGTACGTAGCCGATCTCCTCGCGGGCGGCCTCCTCGATGCCCTCGGGTGTCTGGAGGCGTTCGACCTCGTCGCCGAGGATGCCGTTGGCGCGCTCGAGCGCAGACAGTTCTCGTTCGCGACGCTCGATGTCGCCGCTCAGGCGCAGCCATGACTGGACGGGCAGGACGAACAGGGCCGCGGCCAACGCCGTGAGCACGGCCACCGTCCCGATGGCGATCGTGCGTCGCTTGGCGCGTCCGGTGACGAGGCGCCGATCGACCGGGATCGGCCGGGTGAGGTCGTGGACGGTCGAGTCACGTCGTTTCGGCGCGGTGCGTGTGCGCTTGGGTGGGCGCTTCGGACGCGGGATCGTGGTCGTCGAGTGTCCGGCGGCCATGTCGTCAGTCTGTCACGGAGTGACGGCTCGGACCGAGCGCGCCGTGGCCGCGGAACGCAGCCTGTTCGCCGAGTTGGCCCTCGATGCGCAGCAGCTGGTTGTACTTCGCCACGCGATCGCTGCGCGCAGGCGCACCGGTCTTGATCTGGCCGCAGTTCGTCGCCACCGCGAGATCTGCAATGGTTGCGTCCTCGGTCTCCCCGCTGCGATGGCTCATCACACTTCGGTACCCGTGTGCGGTGGCGAGGCCGACCGTCTCGAGGGTTTCGGTGAGGGTGCCGATCTGGTTGACCTTGACGAGTACTGCGTTGGCGACCTGCCGCTCGATGCCCGAGCGCAGTCGGGTGACGTTGGTGACGAACAGGTCGTCGCCGACGAGCTGCACACGGTCGCCGACGGCCGCGGTGAGGGCGCGCCACCCGTCCCAGTCGTCCTCGGCCATCCCGTCTTCGATGCTGACGATCGGATACGTGTCGACGAGGCGCGCCCAGTAGGCCACCATCTCGTCGCGACCGAGCACCTTGCCCTCGCCGGTGAGGTGGTACGTGCCGTCGCGGAAGAGTTCGCTCATCGCCGGGTCCATCGCGATGGCGATGTCGGTGCCGGGTGTGTAGCCGGCGCGCTCGATGGCCTCGATGAGGATCTTGATCGCCTCCTCGTTCGAGGCGAGGTCGGGCGCAAAGCCCCCCTCGTCACCGACGGCGGTCGAGAGGTGTCGGTCGTGGAGCACCCGCTTCAGGGTGTGGTACGTCTCGGTGCCCCACCGCAGCGCCTCGCGAAAGCTCGGCGCACCGAGCGGCATGATCATGAACTCCTGCATGTCGATCGAGTTGTCGGCGTGGGCGCCGCCGTTGACGACATTCATCATCGGGACGGGGAGCACATGCGCGTTCGGACCGCCGAGATAGCGCCATAGGTGCAGGCCGAGGTCGTCGGCGGCCGCCTTGGCCACGGCGAGGCTCGTGCCGAGGATCGCATTGGCGCCGAGGCGCGACTTGCCGTCGGTTCCGTCGAGGTCGATCAGCAATTGGTCGATCGCACGCTGGTCGGTCGGATCGAGACCGACGAGGGCGTCGGCGATCTCACCCTCGACGTGGCCGACTGCAGTCAGCACCCCCTTGCCGAGGTATCGCTCACCGCCGTCGCGCAACTCGACGGCCTCGTACTCGCCGGTCGAGGCACCCGACGGCACGGCGGCGCGCCCCATGGCACCCGAATCGAGCTCGATCTCGACCTCGACGGTGGGGTTGCCGCGCGAGTCGAGGATCTCGCGGGCGTCGACGGAGATGATCTCACTCATGGACGTTCTCGCTCATGAACCGTCACGGTATCCGTCGCCGGTCAGCCTTCGGCGGCCTTCACCTCGTCCCACAGGCGATCGAGCTCGGCGAGATCGGCCCTGCGGAGGTCGATCGCGCGTCGTGTGGCGATCTCCTCGACCGACGCGAACCGTCGGCGGAACTTCTGGCTCGCCCTGCGCAGCGCGGCCTCGGGATCGACGCCGACGTGACGGGCCACGTTGACGACCGCGAAGAGCAGGTCGCCGACCTCGTGCGCAACCTGGTCGTGATCACCGCTCGCCACTGCGGCACGGACCTCGGCTGACTCCTCGGGCACCTTGGCCCATGCACCCTCGACGTCGGGCCAGTCGAACCCGACACCCGCAGCGGCCTTCTGAACGGCGTCGGCGTACCCGAGCGCCGGCAATGCATCGGGGACACGATCGAACACCGATGCCGCTCGATCGTCGCCGCGCTCGTGGCGCTTGATCGCCTCCCAATTGGCGCGCACGGTGTCGGCGTCGTCGGCCACGGTGTCGCCGAACACATGGGGATGGCGGCGCACGAGCTTGTCGTGCACACCTCTCGCCACATCGGCCATCGTGAACCGCCCCTGTTCCTCGGCGATCGCGGCGTGGAACTCGATCTGATACAGCAGGTCACCGAGTTCCTCGACGAGGTGATCGTCGGTGGCCGGGTCGTCGGGATCCAGGTCGTGCAGTGCATCGACGACCTCGTAGGTCTCCTCGATGAGGTAGCGCACCAGACTCGCGTGACTCTGCTCGCGATCCCACGGGCATTCACGGCGGAGGATCCTCGTCAACTCGTGGAACCGGGCCACCTCACCGGCGACGGGCGCGCCGAGTGATTCGACGAAGACGCACGTGAGGTGGTCGGCGGCAACCGTGCGATCGAGATCTGCCCACGTGGAGTGCACGATCCGCTCGTCGGCGGTGCCGAGATGTTGAAGGATGACGACAGGTTCGTCGCCCGACGCGGACTCGGCGGCGAGCTTGATCTCGCTGAGCACCCAGTCGGCATGGGTATGGGCGATGAGCAGTGGGCCGGCGAGTCCCGCCGCATCGACAGCGAATCGGTGGCCGTCGACGAGCGTCACCCTGCGCTCGACCGGATCGATGCCGAGCCGCGCCCATGCCAGGTCGAGGAAACTCATCGCCGGATGCACGGTGCACGCAAGACGACCGTCGTCGAGCAGTGACCGAACGGTGCGTTCGAGGACGAGTGGTGATCCCGGAACCGCGTAGAGGATCTCGCCGCTCTCGTTGGCGGCCTCGACGAGACGCTCGACGATCCGTGCGTAGACATCGTCGAACGTCGCCGCATCGTCGTAGATCGCATCGAAACTCTCGGCGTCGGTCACCAGATCGGCCGATGGATGCCGCACGGTGCGCACGAATCGTCGTGCGACGCGATCGATCTCGCGTCGGGTGTGATCGGTCACCCAGGCGTGATCGCCCGGACCGAGCCCGACGATCGAGATGTGCGGCCGGTTCACCCGCCGAAGGGGACGACGGCGAGGTCGTCCGGACTCCAGCGGCCGTACCGGGCATCGATCTCGACCTCGGCCGAGGTGACCAGCTCGATCGCCGCCTCCTCGTCCGCAAGGCCCTGCTCGATGGCTTCGATGACGGCCTGATTGCGGATGAGCAGATCCTGCGCGAAGGGGTCCGACTCCTCGAACTGCGGTCCGAGCGCAGCGGCGATCTCAGCGCGAATTGCCTCGAGGTCGACGCCGTCGATGATCCCGCTGCCCTCGAGGGCTGCATTGCGCACCCAGACGGTGATGATCCGCCGTGTCGCGTCGCCCTCGACGGCCGGTCCGAGGATCGGTCCTCCCGCGAGCGGTGACTGGGCGACGACGACGAGTTGATCGTGGGTGAGGGTGAGCCCGTTGACGACGGCGGCCGCCGAGGTGTCGAGCGTGCCGCACGACGAGAGCGCCACGGCAGCGATTGCTGCGCCGATGAGGGATGACGAGAACCGGCGGGTCACGAGCCGGAACCCTACCTGTCCTCCCAGTCCGTCCACTCGACCGCATGATCGGCGACGTATCGGCGCACGGCCTCTCCGGTGGTCCGCTCGGTGTGCAACAGCCGCGGCACCTCCATCCCGTACCGCTCGAGCCGATCGCGCACGACACCTTTCAACTCGGCGAAGCGCAGGTCGATCCCATCGCGGTCGAGGTCGCTGACGAGGGTGCGGAGCGCATCTGCAGCCGAGGTGTCGATGTCGGTGATCGGCTCGGCGGTCACGATGACGCACTGCACGGCCTCACCTGCGGCTCGTCGCTCGGCTACCCGCCGCTCGACGTCCTCGACGAAGAAGCGGGCGTTGGCGAAGAACAGCGGCGCGTCGAAGCGGTAGAGGAGCAGTCCGGGGATGACGCGTCCCTCTGGGTGACGAGCTCGCTCGTGGTAGCCCTTGAGGCCGTCGACGCGGACGAGTTCGGCGGTGTGTGGTGTCCAGGCGCGTCGCACGAAGTTGAGCAGCGACAGGACCACAGCGATGACGACGCCGTTCACCGGCCCGAACACGGCGACGGCGAGGAGTCCTGCAACGGCGAGCAGGAACTCACTGCGGCGCATCGACCACAGGCGACGGAGCGCGCCGATGTCGAGTAACGAGACCGCTGCGGCGAGGACGATCGCCGCCAGTGTCGCGTCGGGCAGGTGGCGGAACGTCGACGGCACACCGACGACGAGGACGAGCAGCACGATCGCCGCCGACGCGCTGGCGATCTGACTGCGTGCGCCGCTGCTCTCGGCGACCGGTGTGCGCGAGTTGCTCGCGCTGACGGCGAAGCCCTGGAACAGTCCGGCCGCGATGTTCACTGCGCCGAGTGCGGCGAGCTCGCGGTTGGCGTCGACCGGCTCGCGCCGCCGCATCGCCATCGTGCGCGACAGCACGCTCATGTCGGCGAACGAGACGAGCGCCACGCCGACGGCGGCACCGAGCAGCAACTTGATGGTGTCCCAACCGACATCGGGAACGCGGGGCAGCGGTAGACCGGTCGGCATGTCGCCGACCATGCCGACACCGCGGTCACCGAGATCGAATGCCAGGGCAGCGACGACGCCCCCCACGACCACGACGAGCGCAGCAGGGATGCGCCGATCGAGACGACGCACGACGAGGATCACGACGAGCGAGACGGCTCCGACGGCGAACGACGTGGCGTGGAATGCGTCATCGTCGATCTGGGCGAGCACACCGCGAACGCCCTCGACGAGGTTCTCGCTGCTCACCGACATCCCACTGGCGGCGGCGATCTGGGCGACGATGATCGTGAGCGCGATCCCGTGGAGATAGCCGTAACGAACCGGAGTCGACAGCAGCTCGGACACGAAGCCCAGCCGGGCCGTGGCGGCGCCGAGGCAGAGCAGTCCAGCCATGATCGACAGCGCGCCAGCGAGCGCAACCGCGGTGTCGGGATCGCCAGCTGCGAGCGGAAGCACGGTGGCCGCGATGAGCGGCGCGAGTGCCGAGTCGGGTCCGACGACCATCACCCGTGAGGGGCCGACGAGCGCATAGACGAGGCTCGGCACGATCGTCGCGTACAGCCCCGTGACGGGCGGGAGGCCGGCGGCGACCGCGTAGGCCATCCCGGCGGGTGCGAGCAGACCGACGAGGACGAGCCCGGCGAGCAGGTCGCGCGTGAGCCACTCGCGTCGGTACTCGCGGAGGTGCTCGACACCCACGGGCCAAGGATGGCACGGCTCGTTGGTCAGCCAGGGCCCGGCGGCGGGCGGTCGGTGAAGGCCGAGCCATCTGGCCGACGGATGGTCGTGACACCCCGTCGGCGCGTTGCGTACCACCGGTCGGCCTTGAAGCGATTGTGTGCGTGGCATGCCGGGCCTGCATTGTCCGCAGTCGAGCGGCCACCTCGGGCGTGTGGGTGGAGGTGGTCGACCTCGGCGAGCGCGGCCGGCCGGTCACAGCCCGGCCACAGACACTCGACACCAGTCGCCCTGATCGCGTCGCGGATGGCGGCGGGGAACAACCGCGTCGTGGGGCGCACCGCGATCGGCTGCCCCTCGACGGTGTTCGAGTCGCTCGACGCAGCATGTTCGAGCGCAACGACGAGTGCGTCGAGCGCTCGCTGTCGCGCAGATCGCGCGAGTGGCGCGCCCTCGTCGGCCAGATCGAGGTCGTTGCGCAGTTCGCGCTCGACGAATTGGGCGAGGAACTGGCTGATGATCGCGCCCTGCGCCGTTCCGCACTCGGCACGCAGCACGAACCGCTCGCCGACCGTGGCCATCGACAACGAGCGACAGGAATCGGCGCGTTCGTGCGCGCCGAGCGAGCCGTCCTGATCGGCGAGACGTGTCCAGTGATCGACGGCACGGGCGAAGGCGCGAAACGGCAGCGAGCGAGCGAGATCGAGCAGCAGCGACTCGCTGTCGTACACATGTGCTCGGACCCGCGGGTTCGCCGCCACCGATCCGAGGAGTGCGGCCTGCTCGACGCCGATCGTCGCCGTCGCAACCGCAGCGGCCCAGCGGTGCAGTCCGAGGGGCCGGAATCGTGCACATCGCGCTCGCCCGTGTGCCGTCGCGCCGGGCGCGGATCTCATCCGCATCGGGAATCTCGACCATCGTCGCCATGATCGAACCGTACGCAGGGGGTGCGACACACCCGGCGTGATTCGTGGCGCCCTCGGCAGGATTCGAACCTACGCACACGGCTCCGGAGGCCGACGCTCTATCCCCTGAGCTACGAGGGCGGGATCAGACGGCCGCCACCCTACCGAGCGACGGTGCGCACCCGGCATCCGTCACCGGTCGCCCGTTACCATCACCTCTCCATGGCCGATCCGCTGCACCTCGTCGCCGACGCCGTGCGTGCGGCCCTCGCCGACATCACCGGTGTGTCGGCCATCGATATCGACCCCGCGGTGCGGCCGAGTGATCGCGCCGATGCCCAGGTGAACGGGGCGCTCGCACTCGCCAAACAGGTGGGCCGATCACCGCGCGACCTCGCTGCGGCGCTCGTCGACTCGGGTGCCCTCGACGCGTCGTGCGCCGTCACCGAGATCGCCGGGCCGGGATTCGTCAACCTCACCTTCCGCGACGAGTTCCTCGCCGACGAACTCGTTCGCGCGTCGAACGACGAGCGACTCGGTGTGCGCACCGCGACGAACACCGAGACTGCCGTCGTCGACTATTCCGCGCCGAACGTCGCCAAGGAGATGCACGTCGGCCATCTGCGCAGCACCGTCATCGGCGACTCCATCGTCCGACTTCTCGAGTTCGTCGGACACCGCGTCGTGCGCGAGAACCACATCGGCGATTGGGGTACACCATTCGGGATGTTGATCGAACATCTCGTCGACGAGGCGGGCATCGACGGCGCGGCCGACCTCGACGTCGCCGACCTCGGCGCGTTCTACCGAGCGGCGCGCGAGAAGTTCGACGCGAGTGACGAGTTCAAGGAACGGGCGCGCCGACGGGTCGTCCTGCTGCAGGGCCGCGACGACCCCGAGACGACGCTGCTGTGGCAGGTACTCGTCGCCCAGAGCGTGCGCCACTTCGACCACGTGTACCGCACCCTGGGCGTTCTGCTCACCGATGACGATGTTGCGGGTGAGTCGCAGTACCAGTCGGCGATGCCCGAGGTGCTCGGTCGCCTCGACGCGGCCGGACTCCTCGACGAGAGCGACGGGGCGAAGGTCGTGTGGGTACCCGGCTACACGAACCGCGATGGTGAGCCGCTGCCGCTGATCGTCCAGGCACGCACCGGCGGCTTCAACTATGCGACGAGCGATCTGGCCTGTGTCATCGACCGTGTCGAACGGATCGGCGCGACCCTGCTGGTCTATGTCGTCGGCACACCCCAGTCGCAACACCTCGACATGGTCTTCAAGGTCGCCGAGATGGCCGGATGGCTCCGGCCGCCGGCACGCGCCGTGCACGTCAATTTCGGCAGTGTCCTCGGACCCGATCGCAAGATGCTCAAGAGCCGCAGTGGTGACCCGGTCAAGTTCGTCGAGTTGATCGACGAGGCGGTCGAACGTGGCAGGGCTGTGGTGGCGGGTCGTAGTGGCGAACTGCCCGCCGACGAGCAGGCGGTGCTCGCCGTGTCGATCGGTGTCGGGGCACTCAAGTACGCCGAACTATCGAGTGACCGGATCAAGGATTACATCTTCGACTGGGACCGGATGCTGGCCCTCGACGGCAACACGGCGCCCTACCTGCAGTACGCGCATGCCCGGGTGTGCAGCATCTTCCGTCGAGCGTCGGCCGAGTTCTCGATCGAACGTGCGCAGTGTCGCAGCGTGCGCCCCGAGCTCACCGCCCCCGAGGAGCGGGCGCTCTCCCTCCACCTGCTGCAGTTCGACAGCGCGGTGCACGATGCCGTCGAGCGGTTCAGCCCGCATCGGCTCTGCACGTACCTGTTCGAGCTCGCCCACCTGTTCACCTCGTTCTACGAGGCGTGTCCTGTCCTGCGCGCCGAGCCCGCAGTGCGGGCGTCGCGTCTTGCCATGTGCGACCTCACCGCGCGGGTGCTCGGCACGGGACTCGATCTGCTCGGCATTGCGGCACCGGAGCGGATGTGAATCCGCTGCCGACGACCTTGCTCCCGGACACCGCCGAGGTACTCGCCGACGACGCGCTCGCGATCGGTGGCTGTCGTGTCGACGACCTCGCCGCCGAGTTCGGCACGCCACTGTTCATCTATGACGAGGCGCATCTGCGCGCAAGATGCCGCGAAGCGGTGGCGGCCTTCGGCCACGGACGCGCCTACTACGCGACGAAGGCATTCCTCTGCACCGCGATGGCGCGCCTCGCGCACGAGGAGGGAATGGGCCTCGACGTCGCGAGCGGTGGGGAGATGTTCGTCGCCCTGCGCGCCGGTGTCCCTGCGGCGTCGCTGGCACTGCACGGCAACAACAAGAGCCTCGAGGAGCTCCGCACGGCGATCGAGGTCGGGGTCGGCCACATCGTCGTCGACAGCTTCGACGAGATCGATCGACTCGAGTCACTCGCTCGGGAAGCGGCTGCGCATGGTGGGCCGGTCGGTGTGCAGCCCCGGGTACTCGTCCGTGTGACCCCCGGTGTGCACGCCCACACCCACGAATTCGTGTCGACCGGGCAGGACGACAGCAAGTTCGGCTTCAACCTGACGAACGGCGATGCGCAACGCGCGGTCGATCGCCTGCGTCGGTCGACCGCAGTCTCGCTCGTCGGTCTGCACTGCCACATCGGTAGCAACGTGTACTCGACCCAGAACTTCGCTCGTGCCGTCGAGACGATGGCTCGCTTCGCCGTGCCGCTCGATCTTCCCGAACTGGTGCTGGGTGGAGGACTCGGGGTGGCCTACACGGCCGGCGACGAGGCGCCGACGATCACCCAGTGGGCCGATGTGCTGCTCGACGCGTGTCGTGCACTCGGGGTCCGCAGCGCCGTGAGCGTCGAGCCCGGCCGCAGCATCGTCGCCTCAGCGGCACTCACCGTGTACACCGTCGGCACGATCAAGGACATCGCCGGTGTGCGCAGGTACCTCAGCGTCGACGGCGGGATGAGCGACAACCCGCGCCCCGTGCTGTACGGGAGTGGGTACGAGGCATTCCTCCCGCGCTCGGTGTCCGCCGATCGACCGATGCGGGCCCGTGTGGTCGGTAAGCACTGCGAGAGCGGCGACGTCCTCGTGGTCGACGCAGCCCTGCCGGCCGACACGGCGGTGGGTGATCTGCTCGCCACCCCGGTCACCGGCGCGTACGGCCACAGCATGGCGAGCAACTACAACAAGTTGCCCCGCCCGCCCGTGGTGTTCGTGGCCGACGGCCGGGCCCGCCTCGTCGTGCGACGCGAGACCTTCGACGACCTCGTGCGCTGCGACGTCGACAACTCGTAGCCTGCGGGACGTGTCGAGCCAGCCCTCACCTCGTCGTGTCCGCCTCGGTGTGCTCGGGTGCGGCAATGTCGGGTCGGCATTCGTCGGCCTGGTGGCCGAGCAGTCTGCGGCGATCGCGGCGCGGACGGGCGTCGAGTTGGAGGTCGTACGCGTCGCGGTGCGCAACCTCAGCGCCCAGCGAGATGTCGCGTTGCCGGCCGGGGTGCTCGGACGCGATGCGGCGGCCGTGGTGGCGGATCCCGACGTCGACCTCGTCGTCGAGGTGATCGGCGGGATCGAGCCGGCCCGCGAGCTGATCACCGCCGCGCTGCGGGCGGGCAAGCCCGTGGTCACGGCGAACAAGGAGTTGCTCGCGAACGTCGGGACCGAACTCGCAGCCGTGGCCGATGAGCACGGTGTCGATCTGCTCTTCGAGGCCGCCGTCGCCGGGGGCATCCCGGTCGTGCGCGCGCTGCGCGAGAGCCTGCGCGGCGAACCGGTCCGTCGGGTGATGGGCATCATCAATGGCACGACGAACTTCATCCTGACGAAGATGACCGAGGAGGGCACCGACTACGCCGTCGCGCTCGCCGAGGCCCAGGCGCTCGGGTTCGCCGAACGTGACCCCACCGCCGATGTGGAGGGGTTCGATGCGGGCGCGAAGGCCGCGATCCTCGCCACGGTCGCGTTCGGATCGCGTGTGGTCGCCGGCGACGTGTACCACGAGGGCATCAGCCGCCTCAGCTCGCACGACATCGCCATCGCCAAGCGGCTCGGGTATGTCGTGAAGTTGCTCGGCATCGCCGAGTCCGATCCGTCCACGGGCACCATCGCCGTGCGCGTCCACCCGACGATGGTGCCGACGACGCACCCCCTGGCAAGTGTCCGCGAGAGCTACAACGCGGTGTTCGTCGAGGGTGCGGCGGTGGGGTCGCTCATGTTCTACGGCCGCGGCGCCGGCGGTGCGCCCACGGCGAGTGCGGTGCTCGGGGATGTCATCGACGCGGCCTCGAATCTGGTGCGCGGCACGCACGGGTCGCTCGGCACGTTCCGCAGAGCCGTGATCCGGCCGATCGATGAGACCTCTGCCGAGTACCTGCTGAGCCTCGAGGTTGCAGATCGTCCCGGTGTGCTCCACGCCGTGACCGGTGTGTTCGCCCGCCACGGGGTCAGCATCAGGGCCGCCGAGCAGGAGGGCATCGGACCCGATGCGCGGCTCGTGTTCATCACCCACGACGCGGTCGAGTCGGCCGTGCAGGCAACGGTGCGCGAACTACGCGAACTCGACGTGGTGCGCAGTGTGGGTGGCCTGCTCAGGGTGATCGGTGGCTGACGTGCGATACGTGTCCACCCGCGGTACGGCCCCCGAGCTCGGCTTCGTCGACGCGGTGCTCGCCGGCCTTGCCACCGATGGCGGGCTCTACCTGCCCGCGTCGTGGCCCGCGCTGCCGACGCGGCGACCGGGTGACGACTACGCCCGACGGGCGGCGCAGGTGATCTCGCTG
This sequence comes from Ilumatobacteraceae bacterium, assembly GCA_046086305.1. Lineage (GTDB taxonomy): Bacteria > Actinomycetota > Acidimicrobiia > Acidimicrobiales > Ilumatobacteraceae > UBA668. The sequence continues at coordinate 16,458 of JBJSXI010000032.1, read as the reverse complement.
TTCACGGGTGACGAACTGCCGGCCGACACCATCGAGCGGTTGTGCCGTGGCGCCTACGAATCCTTCGCGCATCCGGCGGTCGTCCCGCTCGTGCAGATCGACCACGACCACTTCGTCCAGGAGTTGTTCCACGGTCCGACGCTCGCGTTCAAAGACGTGGCCCTGCAGTTCGTCGGTCGACTCTTCGACGAGGTGCTGCGCGCCCGCGGTGAGCGGATCACGATCGTCGGCGCGACGAGTGGCGACACCGGTTCGGCAGCGATCGACGGAGTACGCGGCTGCGAGCACGTCGACATCGTGATCCTCTACCCGCGGGGTCGCACGAGTGAGGTGCAGCGCCGTCAGATGACCACGGTCGACGCACCGAACGTGAAGGTCGTTGCGGTCGAGGGCACCTTCGACGACTGCCAGGACCTGGTCAAGGCGATGTTCGGTGACGCCGAGTTTCGCGCTCGCATGCGGCTCAGTGCCGTCAACAGCATCAACTGGGCGCGCGTCCTCGCCCAGGTCGGCTACTACGTCGCTGCCACCGACACGCTCGCCGGACCGATCGATGTCTGTGTGCCGAGCGGCAACTTCGGCAATGTGTTCGCCGGTTGGATCGCACGACGCATGGGGGCGCCGATCGACCGACTCGTCGTGGCCACGAATGCCAACGACATCCTCCATCGCTTCTTCGCCGCCGACGACATGAGCACGGCGCCGGTCGTGCCGTCGATCAGTCCGAGCATGGACATCCAGGTGTCGAGCAACTTCGAGCGGCTGCTGTTCGAGATGAACGGACGCGACGGCGAGGCGACGGCGGCCCAGTTGACCGCCTTCCGCTCGACGGGTCGTCTGGCGATCACCGCCGACCAGCGGCACCAGTACCTCGACGGGGTGTTCGACTCGGCGCGTCTCGACGATGCCGCAACGCTGGAGGTGATCGGACGGACGTGGCGGACCACGGGCATGCTCGTCGATCCCCATACGGCGGTCGGCCTCGGGGCGGTCGACTCGCTGCGTGCCGCAGGTCGCCTCGGCGCCACGGCGGTCACCCTGGCGACGGCGCATCCGGCCAAGTTCCCCGATGCGGTCGAGCGCGCCACCGGGGTTCGCCCGCCGCTGCCCGCGCACCTCGCCGATCTGCTCACCCGTCCCGAACGCGAGACGGTGCTGCCCGCCGACCTGGGCGCCGTGCAGCGGTTCGTGGCCACCGCTTTCACCTGAGAGATCGCGGTGTCCCGCCGGTACGGGCGGGGGGTGCGTTGCGGGTCGGGGGGTCCCTCGCTACAGTGCTGACGTCCGGTTTGCCGGATGTCCCGTTGCGCACAGTGCTCGCACTGCAGCCGCGACCGGGGCGATGACCAGGCGGTGGGGCCGCCGTTCGTGGAGCCTCTCCTGCGATGCGCCGAGCGCCGCCGCCTCTTTCAGAAAGCAGGTGGCCAGTGGCCGCGGAAGCCCTCGAGCAGTCGGTCCTCGACAGCAAGGACAAAGAGCAGTTGCTCGCCATCGCCCAGGCGCTCGGCATCGCCGCGACCGCCCGGTCGTCGAAGGCGACCCTCATCACCAAGATCCTCGAGACCACCGGCTCGGGACCCGCTGCGCCACCGGCGGCCGCCGCTGAGCCGGCCGCCACTGCGGCCCCCACCCCGGCACGTGACAAGCCGGCCCGTGTCGCAGCGCCCAAGGCGCCCGAACCCGAGGTCGTGCTCGGACCCGACGGCGAGCCACTCGCCGACTGGGAGATCGAGTTGATGCGCAGCGCACCTGCCGGGTCGGCGGCTGCGTCGGCAACAGGTTCGCGGAACAGTTCGTCCGATGGCTCGGCAGACGGTTCGGCCGATGGTTCGGCCGACGGCGACGATGGCGATGGCGATGGTGACGACGACGAACTCGGCGGAGCCGAGAACCGGCGTCGTCGTCGGCGTCGACGCAACAAGAGCCGCACCGGCCAGGGCGGTCAGGGCGGCCCGTCGGGCCACGGCTCCTACGAACGTCACGACGGGCCGCGCAGCGAGGGTGCGGAGCCGTCGAGCCATGCCGAGCCGGTGCAGGTGTCCGGATATCTCGACCTGCGCGACGAGGGCTACGGGTTCCTCCGGGTCAACGGCTATCTCGCCAGTCGCGACGACGCGTATGTGCCGGTGAAGCTCACCCGCCAGTACGGGCTGCGCAAGGGTGATCACGTGACGGGCCTGTCGCGACCGGCCGGCCGCAACGAGAAGAACCCGGCCCTGCTCGAGGTGCACACGGTCAACGGTGACGATCCCGAGAAGGCTCGCAATCGGCCGCGCTTCGAGGATCTCACGGCGCTGTTCCCCGACGAGCGTCTGCGGCTCGAGAACCCCAGCGACCCCACCGACATGACGGCGCGGATCATCGATCTCGTGTCGCCGATCGGCAAGGGTCAGCGAGGGATCATCGTGTCGCCGCCGAAGGCCGGCAAGACGACCGTGATGAAGACCATCGCCACGGCGATCGAACGCAACAACCCCGAGGTCACCCTCATCGTGCTGCTCATCGACGAGCGGCCCGAGGAAGTCACCGACATGCGCCGCACGGTGCGCGGTGAGGTCATCTCGAGCACCTTCGACCGGCCGAGCGACGAGCACACTCATGTCGCCGAGCTGGCCATCGAGAAGGCCAAGCGGCTCGTCGAGATGGGTAAGGACGTCGTCGTCATCCTCGACGGCATCACCCGCCTCAGCCGGGCCTACAACCTCGCCGCACCGGCGAGCGGACGGATCCTGTCGGGTGGTATCGATGCCGGTGCCCTGTATCCGCCGAAGCGGTTCTTCGGTGCGGCCCGCAACGTCGAGGAGGGTGGCTCGCTCACCATCCTCGCCACGGCCCTCGTCGAGACGAACAGCCGGATGGATGAGGCGATCTTCGAGGAGTTCAAGGGCACCGGCAACATGGAGCTGCGTCTCGACCGGCGCCTCGCCGAGCGGCGCATCTACCCGGCGATCGACGTCGATGCGTCGAGCACGCGGCACGAGGAGCTGCTCTACGACCGCAAGCAGTTGCAGATGGTGTGGAAGCTGCGCCGAGTCCTGAGCGGTCTGGCCGCCGACGGCAACGCGGCTCCTGGCCTCGAACTGCTCATCGACCGGCTGAAGACCTTCCGCACCAACGACGAATTCCTCAGCGAGATCGCCCGCCAGCCCTCGATGTGACCCGGGTGCCGGGCCATCGGCGTCCCGGTACACTCCCCGTCCTGGCTTGACCGGACCACGACCGGAGAACGACATGAAGACCGACATCCATCCCGCCTACAGCGACATCACGGTGAAGTGCTCCTGCGGGAACGTCTTCACGACCCGGTCGACGCGCGGCGGCGATCTCAACGTCGAGTTGTGCAACGAGTGCCATCCGTTCTTCACGGGCAAGCAGAAGCTCGTCGACACCGGCGGTCGTGTCGAGCGGTTCAACAAGCGCTACGGCTCTCGCAAGGGCAAGTGAGCCGCTGACCGGACGGTCGCGCTCCGTCCGACGTGCTCGATCCTCTGCGCACCGCAGCGTTGCGCCACGCCAAGCTGGTCGCCCTCGTGGGCGATCACACCGGTGCCTCACCGCGCGACGTCGAGTTCGCCGGTGGCGCAGCGGTGGCCCACGGTGACGAGATCTTCGTCCTCGCTGCGGATCGGCGTCTGCTCGGTGGTGCACTCGTCATCGCCGCGCGACGGTCGGCGCCACGCCTCCATGTCGTCGCCGAATCCGAGGCCGGGATCCTCGCCCGTCGTGCCCCTCACTGGTCGCTGCCCGTCGAGGTGTGGGAGCCCGACGGACGGACCCTGCGGTCGGCGACACCGGTCGATGCACCCGCACCTGTCGCGCTGCCGAGCGCGCACGGTCAATTCGTCGAGGTGATCGCCGCGGCTGGCGCGGATCCTGTCGTCGAGCACGGTGTGCTCACCGGCGAGGTCGCGGGGCTCGAGGTATGTCGGGTCGTCGACGATCCGTCGAGCGGCGAGGCCCGGCTGGAGGTCGGCACGGGGGCCCACGACCGGGAGATCTTCGCCATGCTGCACGCCGACCGGCCGACCGTCGACGCGCTCGCCGACGTCGTCGCGTCGGTCGCGGCCGTCCGCCTCGCCCGCTCGAGCGGAGACCGTGCCCATCCGCTCGCCCGATTGGCACCCGAGCGCGCGCTGCGCGCCAGGCTCGTCGCCGACCCGGCCCTCGTCGGCGCGTGCGAGGTCCGCCCGGCACCGCCACCGGTGCCGCGCACCAACCTCGTCGACCCTGCCCCGAGCGTGGCGGTGGCGACGGCACCCGACGGGACCGAGACGATGCTCGTCTGCAGCGCCGGGGTCGACCTCGACGCCGTTCCCGTGGCGGTCGATGTACGGCTCAGTTCAGCCCTCCCCACGACGCTCGTCGTCCCGGCGCGCGACGCGGTGCCGGCGCAGCGGTTGCTCGCATCGCTCGCGGCGCCGCCGATCACGGTCGTCGCCCTCGCCCCGTAGCCTGCGAGGGCGTGTTCGATCGATTGCAGGCCCTCGAGGACGAGTTCGTCTCTCTCGAGACGAGCCTGTCGGACCCCGACGTGGTGGGTGATCAGGCGCGTCTTCGCGACGTGTCGCGGCGGTACAAGGACCTCGGTCCGGTCGTCGACTGCATCAGGCGCTACCGGGCGCGTCGCGCCGACGTGGAGGCGGCCCGCGAACTTCTGGGGATCGCGACCGATGACGAACGCAGTGCCCTCCGTGACGAGTTGTCGGCAGGCGAGGACGATCTCGAGGCGCTCGAGTCCGAACTGCGCCAATTGATGCTGCCCAAGGATCCCCACGACGGTCGCCCGGTGATCGTCGAGATCCGTGGGGCCGAGGGCGGTGAGGAGGCCAACCTGTTCGCCCGCGACCTGTTCGACATGTACCGCTCGTACGCCTCGGCGAAGGGATGGCGCGTCGAGGTGCTGTCGGAAGATCGCAGTGATCTCGGCGGCCTCAACCAGATCACCTTCGAGGTCACCGGTGAGTCGGCGTGGGGTCGACTCAAGTACGAGGGCGGCCCGCATCGTGTGCAGCGAGTGCCCGTGACCGAGAGCCAGGGGCGGATCCACACGTCAGCAGCAACCGTGCTCGTGATGCCCGAGGCCGACGAGGTCGACGTCGAACTCGATCCCAACGACCTCGAGATCGACGTGTATCGCAGCAGCGGCGCCGGGGGGCAGAGCGTCAACACGACCGACTCGGCCGTGCGGATCACCCATCGGCCGACGGGGATCGTCGTCACCATGCAGGACGAGCGGAGCCAGTTGCAGAATCGCGCCCGGGCGCTGACGGTGTTGCGTTCGCGTCTGCTCCAGGCGGCGACCGACGAGCGGAATGCGGCGCTGTCGGTCGAGCGGCGGGCGCAGATCGGCGGCGGTGGTCGTGGTGAGAAGATCCGCACCTACAACTTCAAGGAGAACCGGCTGACCGATCACCGGATCGGCTTCACCGTGTACCGGCTCGCCGACATCCTCGCCGGCGATCTCGACGAGGTCGTCGAGGCACTCGCGGCTGATGAACGGGCACGGCAGCTCGCCGGAGGAACCGACACGTGACTGCGGTGCGTGTGTGGCGGGATCACTGGGACGAGGTCGCCGGCACGGTCGGTCATCGCGTCGAGGCGAGGTGGCTCTGCGAGGAAGCGAGCGGTGCATTCGGCGCGGACTTCGATGAGGTGCTCGACGAGGTGCCCACGGTGCGGATGATCGCCCATCTCGACGCGATGCTCGCCCGCTGCGCCGCCGGTGAACCCCTGCAGTACGTCCTCGGACACTGGGCATTCCGGCACCTCGACCTCCTCGTCGATCGCCGTGTCCTCATTCCGCGACCGGAGACCGAACTCGTGGCCGGTATCGCGATCGGTCTCGCCGCGACGATCGCTGCCGAGCGCACGGTGTACTGCGCCGATCTCGGAACCGGTACGGGCGCGATCGGTCTGTCGATCGCCGCAGAACTGCCGCGCGGTGCCGTGGAGGTGTGGCTCACCGATCTGTCGAGCGACGCGCTCGACGTGGCGCGGGCGAATCTCGCCGGGATCGGATCTGCCGGTGCGTCGGTCCGGCTCGCGGTCGGCGACTGGTTCGACGCCCTGCCCGATCACCTGCGTGGTCGACTCGACGTGGTGGTGGCCAACCCACCGTACGTGGCCGACGACGACCCGGCCCTCGAGGAGATCGTGCGCGCATGGGAGCCGTCGATGGCGCTGTTCGGCGGCGGAGACGGGCTCCGCGAGCTGCGCCGGATCGCGGCGGCGGCGAGCGAGTGGCTGGCCGAGGGCGGCTGGCTGGTGCTCGAGATCGGCGCCACCCAGGCCGCTGACGTGACCGCGCTGCTGGCCGACTTCGCCGAGGTGGCGGTGCATCGCGACGCCGCAGGTCGCGACCGGATCGTCGTGGCGCGACGCGCTGCGTTCAGTCGCGGGTGAGTCGACGCTCGATGCGGGCGAGGAGCGAATCCTCGGCCGGGACGACGCTCTCGTCGGCATCGGCGACGTCGCGGATCGCGCCGAGCAGGGCCTGCCGCAGGACACCGTTGGTGAGACGCCCGACGATGTCGTCGAGGAGGGCGTCGATCTCGGCGTCGGTCACCGCACCGCGCACCTTCGCGCTGGCCTGACCGAGGTACTGGTCGAACGACCAGGTCGACGACTCCCATCCGCTCTCGTCGGTGATCCGGCGGATCTCGTCGAGTTCCTCGCCGCTGATGTGGTCGTCGACCATCATCACGAGCAACAACAGCTCGAGCGCGGCCTCGTGCTCGAGATCGGCCGTGGCGTGCACCGACACATGGCCGTACAGGTCGCGCAGGCGGTCGTTCATCAACGGAAACCTAGTTGGAAGTGGTGATGCCCAGCGATCGGCGGAGGAAGCCGAGTTGGTGCAGGAGGAGGTTTTCGGCGACGACCTCTTGAGGGGTCATGTGGGTGACGCCGACCAGCGGGAGGACCTCGTGGGGATGACCGGCGGCGAGCAGTGCGCTCGACAGTTGCAGGGTGTGTGCGGCGACCACGTTGTCGTCGGCAAGCCCGTGGATCAACAGCAGTGGTCGCTGAACCCCGGGGCGCAGGTGGAGCAGTGACGACGAGTCGTAGGCGCCGGGATCGGTGCCCGGGTCGCCGAGGTATCGCTCGGTGTAGTGGGTGTCGTAGAGGCGCCACTCGGTGACCGGCGCGCCGGCGACGGCGGCGTGGAAGACATCGGGTCGGCGAAGCACGGCGAGTGCGGCGAGGTAGCCGCCGAAACTCCAGCCCCGGATCGCGACGCGGCCGAGGTCGAGTGCATGGGCAGTCGCGGCAGTCGTGAGCGCCTCGATCTGGTCGTCGAGTGCGGCGGTCGCCAGGTCGCCGTGAACCTCGCGTTCCCATCGGGTCCCACGACCCGGAGTGCCGCGGCCGTCGGCGACGATGACGGCGAAGCCGCGGTCGGCGAACCACTGCGACGTCGCGTGGGCGTTGCGTGAGCGGATCGCACGCTGAGCGTGCGGTCCCCCGTATGGGTCGAGCAGCACGGGGAGCGGACGGCCGTCGTGATCCTCGGGCACGAGCACCACCGTCGCGAGACGTCGGCCCGGCGAGATGTGGAACTGCGGTCGCGGCGTGACCAGCGGCTCCTCGGCGAACGAGCGCAGGGTGGTGGCCGAGTCGAGCGTGTGCACGGTGGTGGACGGTGCGTCCTCGAGGGTCGCTGAGCGGATCACGGTCGTCCCGCCGCCCGTGGCTGCGGTGTGCACCCCGACGCGATCGGTCAGGCGTTCGAGGGTGCCGTCGGGGTGACGGCGCCAGACGTGCTGGACCGTGGCGTCATCGAGCGGGTTGGCGAGCAGGACGATGCCGGTCGGATCCGCGGCCACGACGGCGCGGATCTGCAGATCGGGCGGGGTCACCGGGGTGCCATCGACGAGGAGCCGTCGCGCGCCATCGCGATCGGCGGCGGTCACGAGCGGGCCACCGGCGACGACCGCAGGGGTCCCGGGAACGAGTTCGACCCACGCCGGGTCGGTGTCGGTGAGCAGTGTCGTGGTGGTGCCGTCGAACGGATCGACGCTGAGGTAGTCGATGATGCGCTGGTCACGCGACTGGACGGCGATGACGAGGCGAGTCGGCTCGGCCCACACGACATCCACGAGGTACGGCATGGCACGACGGTCCCAGTGCACCTCGCACACCGTGCCGTCGAGTCGCACGAGGTGGAGGCTCACGTCGGGGTTGGCCGTGCCGGCGCGCGGATAGCGCACGACGGTCGGGGAGCGCGCCGGATCGGCAGGATCTGCGATGTGCCACCGCTCGACAGGTCGCTCGTCGACCCGACACACGGCGAGCGTGTCGCCGTCGGGCGCCCACCAGAATCCGCGGAAGCGGTGCATCTCCTCGGCGGCGACGAAGTCGGCGCTGCCCCACGACACGTCAGGATCGTCGTCGGCAACGAGTACGCGGTCGACACCGTCGAGATCGACGAGTCGCAGCGACCGCCCGCTCACATAGGCGATCCGTCGGCCTGCGGGATCGGGTCGCGGGTCGACGACCGGGCCGGCAACGTCGCGTGCTCGCGCCTCGGCCGAGGTGAGGTCGGCGACGAAGAGTCGCCCGGCGAGCGCGAACGCGGCCATCGTGCCGGCACGGTCGGTGGCATAGGCGGAGATCCCGGCAGCCGCTTCGCGCAGTCGCTCACGACGCGCGCGTTCGGCGTCGGGGAGATGTTCGTCGGACCCACCGAGCAGGGTCGGGGGATCGGCAACGAGACGTTCCACGCCGTCGACAGTGTCGAACACCCAGAGTCGGGTCACCGGGTCGTCGCCCGCAGTGCTGCGGAGGAACACCACGCGTCGACCATCGGGAGAGACGGTGCACGTTCGCGGTTCGCCGAGCGTGAACCGCTGGGTCCGCGCATGTTGACGAGGGAATGTGTCGGTCATACGAGCCGTCCGTCGAGGATCGTCACTGCGTGCATCTGTTGCCCGCGCATCGGGACAGCGTAGGCAGGGGCGGGGCTCAGCGGGAGAAGTGCGCAATGGCCTCGACGACGATCGCCCACGCCGCGGGAGCGTCGATGTCGATGAGCAGGTCACAGTTCGGTGTGGGCACGTCGATGAGCCCACGCTGGTCGATCACGGTCATCCCGGCGGTGCGCTGCCCGGTCGTCTCGACCTCGACGTGGACGCGTCGACGTTCGACCAACTCGGGATGGGTGAGTGCGAGCACGGCACACGGATCGTGGACTGCCGCCCCGGCCATGTCGTGGTGCCGGGTGCGGTAGGTGGAGCTGAAGAAGTCGAGGAGATCTGCGAGCACGGCGGCGAGTCGGCCGGGAAGTGCGCGCACGGCACCGATTCGTTCGGGGACGGCGAGGAACCGATGGGTGACGTCGAGGCCGGCCATCACGAGTGGTCCGCCGTAGGCAAAGACGACGTCGGCGGCTTCCGGATCACACCACAGGTTGAACTCGGCGGCTGCGGTGCTGTTGCCGAACGTGCCGCCGCCCATCAGCGAGATCCCCCCGATCCGCCGAGCGAGATCGGGTGCGGCGCGCAGGGCGAGGGCGATGTTCGTCAGCGGTCCCGTCGGCACGAGCCACGTGCCCTCGTGCGCGCGACAGGTCTCGATGATGAACCCGACGGCGTCAGTGCTGTCGAGCGGCCGCTGCGGGTCGGGGAGATCGGCGCCATCGAGTCCGCTCTCGCCGTGGACGTATCCGGCGTGACGCGCCGGTCGTACGAGCGGCCGGTCGGCGCCGGAGTGCACTGCGACGTCGATGTCGAGAAGGTCGCGGACCACGAGCGCGTTGTGCGTCGTCGAGGCGAGCGGAGCGTTCCCCGACACCGTGGTGATGCCGAGAAGCTCGGTGTGACGTGCGGCGACTACGAGCGCGATCGCGTCGTCGTGGCCGGGATCGCAGTCGAGGATGACGGGGAGGGGCCGGGTCACGGGTGCAGTCCTCCGTCGGCCGTGCGGCGGATCCTCGTGCCCACCCACTCACCCTCGCACATCGCCGAGGTCACGTCGGCGTGAGCACTCGTCGCCCATGTGCGTCGGCCGTCGGCAGTGAGACATGTGGCGATCGCCTGCTCGGGTCGGCCATCGCGGTCGTGCATCACCGTGTACGCCTCGATCGTCACCGGGGCGTCGATCTCGTCGTCGACGACCCGACGGGGGAGTGCATCGATGACGCCCTGGGGTGAGGTATGGCGGAATCCGGCCGCAGGGGGTGTGGTCCGGTAGATACCGAAGGAGTGCTTCGTCGCGAAGCCGCCATTCGCCCACACGAGCGCGGTGGCATCCGGACTGCGGCGCAACTCGTCGACGATCGTGGCGATCGCGTGCATCACGTAGTTGTTCCACGGTCCGCCGGCGAACGGAAGACCGCCGGTGCGGGTCAGTTGTACATCGGGTGCGAGCCCGATGCTCGCTGCACCGAGCTGTACCGCAGATGGGAAGCACGAGTACAGGTCGACGATGCCGACGTCGTCGATCGTCGTCCCAGCGAGTTCGAGCACTGCGCGGGCACCGAGCTCGATCGCCGGCGTCTGCGTGAACGTCCATCGGTGGCTGACGAAATCGTGCTCGTGACAGTCGACACCGGCCTGTGGGAACACCCACCGGTCGGGGGCGACACCGAGTGACCGGGCCCGTTCTGCGCTGCACATCACGAGCGTGGCCGCCATGTCGACGTCGTTGTTCGAGTTCATGTACTTCGTGTACGGCAGGCCGATCATCCTGTTCGTCGGCGTGGGGGTCGCGATCTCGTCCGCGCTGCGGCGGACCCGACTCCATGCGTGCGGGTTGTCGGCCGCCACGGCGCTGAACCTCGACCACAGCGCAGCGATATGTGCCGTGTGGGCGGCGGGACTGCGTCCGGCGGCCGCGCGCAGCGCGGTCTCGAACATCGGGTAGATCTGCACGGGCATCATCACGCCGTGGGCACGCTCGATCGGGTGGCTCATCTCGAGCTCGTCACCGATGATCGCCGGAGGGTCGTCGTCGGGATACGTCGGCCAGCCGAGGTCGATCCCGCCGGCCCGGGCGAGACGTCGTGAACGCGCGGCCTCGCCGCCGGTGAGGATCGCCAGGTCGAGCTCACCCCGGCGGATCGCCGCAGCGGTGGTGTTGACGAGTGACTGCGGGCTGTTGCCGCCCATCGTGGTGACCGCGGTCTCGTGGGGTTCGAGCCCGAGTTCGCGAGCCACGGCGCGTCCTGGATTTGCGTAGCGGCAGCTGAGGAGGGCAACGACCCGCAGGCTGTCGATGGCGGGTAGCCCGCGTAGCCCGGCATCTCGAGCGGCCTCGCGCACGGCGTCGGCCATCAGCGCGGCCGGGTGACGGGCCACGAGGGGGTCGTCGAGGTGCTCGACGACCTGCGCGACGCCGATCAGGACGGGTGTCCGAGGGTCGATCGTCCGGGGGTCGAGCGTCATCGTCGGCAGCGTACGGATCCGACGGATGTGCCTGCGAACCGGCGACCTACACTCGCCGGGATGTCACGGGTAGCCATCGGCGCCGATCATGCGGGCTACGAGCTCAAGGCGCATCTCGCTGACGTGCTGCGCCGCGAGGGGCATGAGGTCGTCGATCTGGGGACCCACTCGACCGAGAGTTGCGACTATCCGCCCATCTGTGCGGCAGTGGGTCGTGCGGTCCGCGACGGTGAGGTCGACGTCGGCGTCGTTCTCGGCGGCAGTGGTCAAGGCGAACAGTTGGCCGCGAACAAGGTGCACGGTGTGCGCGCAGCGTTGTGCAACGACCTCTATACGGCCCGAATGGCGAGGGCGCACAACGATGCCAACGTCCTCAGCCTCGGCGCGCGTGTCGTGGGCACGGGTCTCGCCGAGGAGATCCTCGCCACCTTCCTCCACACTGCATTCGAGGGTGGTCGCCACGCCCGGCGTGTCGAGCAGTTGATGCAGATCGAAGTCGACGAATCCACACGACAGGAGCCCTGATCCCCATGCCGTTCCCCAGCGACACCTCGCCCGACACACAAGTCGAGTCCCTCATCGCCGATGAGGTCCGCCGTCAGGTGACCGGTCTGCAGTTGATCGCCAGCGAGAACTTCACCTCGCCTGCCGTGATGCGTGCGGTCGGCAGCGCGCTGACCAACAAGTACGCCGAGGGATATCCCGGCAAGCGGTACTACGGCGGCAACGCGGTGATCGACTCGATCGAGGCACTCGCGATCGAGCGGCTCAAGGCGCTGTTCGGCGCCGACCACGCCAACGTCCAACCGCACAGTGGGGCCAACGCGAACATGTGCGTGTATCAGGCACTGCTGCAGCCGGGCGACACGGTGCTCGGACTCTCCCTCGACCACGGTGGGCACCTCACCCATGGTTCACCGGTGAACGCGAGCGGACTCCTGTACCGGTTCGTGCCGTACCACGTGAGTCCGACCGATGAGCGTGTCGACATGGACGAGGTGCGCGCCCTGGCCCACGAGCACCGGCCGCGGATGATCGTGGCGGGTACGACGAGCTACCCGCGGCGGCTGGACCCTGCGGCGTTCAAGGCGATCGCCGACGAGGTCGGTGCGCTGTTCATGTTCGACGCCGCCCATGTCGCCGGGTTGATCGTCGGTGGGGTGTTCCCGAATCCGGTGCCGTATGCCGATGTCGTCACGTTCACGACGCACAAGACCCTGCGCGGTCCTCGCGGAGGGGCGATCCTGTCGAAGGCGGCTCATGCCGCTGCCGTCGACAAGGCGGTGTTCCCCGGATGGCAGGGTGGGCCACTCGAGCACGTCATCGCCGGCAAGGCCGTTGCGTTCCACGAGGCGGCGCAGCCGTCGTTCACCGCCTACGCCCAGCAGATCGTCCGCAACGCCGAGGCACTCGCCGCCGCCCTCGCCCGCGAGGGGTTCCGGCTCGTCAGCGGGGGCACCGACATCCACCTGATGGTCGTCGACCTGCGCCCCTTCGACGCCGACCTCACCGGCAAGGAGGCCCAGACGGTGCTCGATGCTGCGGGAATCACGTTGAACAAGAACAACGTGCCGAATGATCCGCGCAGCCCGTTCGTCACGTCGGGTGTGCGTATCGGGACGCCGTCGGTCACCACCCAGGGGATGAAGGAGCCGCAGATGGACGACATCGCTCGCCTGATCGCGCATGTGCTGCGTCACCGCGACGATCCCTCCGCCGTCGCCGCCGCCCGCGCCGAGGTCGCCGAACTCTGCGGCCAGTTCCCGGCCTACGCCTGATCGTGATGCCCTCGACGGGCTGGTACCTCTTCGTCGGCGCAGTCGCGGCATTCGTCACATTCGCGGCGACGCCCGTCGTCGTTCGCCTTGCGCGCCACTTCGGATGGGTGGTCGCTCCCGACGAGCGGCGGGTCCACACGGTTCCCACCCCCGACGTCGGCGGCCTCGCGATGTTCGCGGGGTTCCTCGCGGCCTTCGTCGCCGCGAGGTTCGTCGACGCATTCGATCCGCTGTTCGAACGCAGCAGCGAGCTGATCGGTGTGCTCGTCGCCGTGGCGGTGATGTTCCTCGTCGGCCTCATCGACGACATCCGCGAGATCTCGGCACCGGCCAAGGTGATGGGCACGGTGATCGTGGCCGTCATCCTCGTCTCGTTCGGCGTCACCATGTTCTACTTCCGAGTCCCGTTCCTCGACGTGTACATCCTGAGCGACGACTGGATTCCGCTCGTGACGGTCGTGTGGTTGCTCGGCATGACCCAGGCGATCAACCTGATCGACGGCCTCGACGGTCTTGCTGCAGGCATCGTGGCGATCGCCGCAGGATCCTTCTTCCTCTACAGCCAGCGGCTCGCCGATCCGGATGTCGCGGCCATCACGATGCCCAACATCGGACCGTTCGTCGCCGTGGTCGCGCTCGGTCTCTGTCTCGGCTTCCTCCCACACAACTTCAATCCGGCGCGTATCTTCATGGGTGACGGGGGAGCGTTACTCCTCGGTGTCCTCATGGCCGTGAGCACATCGGTCGTCGGTGGTCGGGCCGATCCGAACACGCAGCGATTCGTCGGTCAGACCTTCTTCTTCCTCGCCCCGCTCGTCATTCCGCTCGTCATCCTCGGCGTGCCGATCGTCGACACCCTGTTCGCGATCGTCCGCCGTGCCGCCCGACGTCAGGGTGTCGCGTCGGCCGACAAGGGTCATCTCCACCATCGGCTGATGGAGATGGGCCATGGCCAGCGGCGCAGCGTGCTGATCCTGTGGGGGTGGACGGGGTTGCTGTCGGCGCTCGTGCTGTATCCCGTGTTCACCGGCAGCGGGGTGAGCTATGTGGCCGTCGGGTCGGGGATGTTGCTCCTGTTGCTCTACACCGTCCTCCACCCCGAGATCCGCCGGCGTCGCGTCTAGCCGCCGGCCTTGCCAGCGGGTCGTCCGGATGGGTTAGATTGTGTGCGCGTTCACAAAGTGTGCACGCACCTTCGACCGCTCCGACTCGTGAGACTCCTTCCCACCCGGCGCTCAACACCTGCCGCGCAGCAGGCTGGACAGACCCTCGGCCGCGGCATGGACTTCGCGCTCGTCGTGCTCGTCTTCCTCGGCATCGGCGCCTTCGTCGATGCGCGTCTCGGCACAGCTCCGTGGTTCACCGTGGGGCTCGTCGTGTTCTCCGTGATCGGCCAGTTCGTGAAGATGTACTACGAGTACACGGCGACGATGGAGCGACTCGAGGCCGAACGGCGTGCGGGCACCGGCGCAGCGCAGAGGGTGGCATGAGCCGCCCGGTCGCGGCGCTCGGTCCGCTGCCCGGACCCGCCCCCGAGGTGGGCGTGACGCGCGACATGGTGCGTCGCGGCCTGTTCGTCGCACCGCTGATCGTCGCCGTCTGCGGCTTCGTCTGGGGGCTCGACGGAGCCAGGGGCGCCGCCTACGGCGTGGCGATCGTCCTGGTCAACTTCACCCTCGCCGCGGGGCTGGTCGCCGTGACGGCCCGGATCAGCCTCGGACTGATGATGGGGGCCGTCCTGTTCGGCTACCTCGTGCGCCTCGGCCTGATCCTCGTCGCCGTGCTGCTCGTCGACGACGCCGCTTGGATTTCGCTTCCGGCCCTCGGAGCGACCATCATCGTGACGCACCTCGGACTCCTCGTCTGGGAGATGAAGTACGTCGCCCTCTCCCTCGCCCACCCCGGTCTCAAACCCGCCCGCCAGTAACCCACAGGAACACACGTGATCGCCGAATCCTTCTCGTTCCCCGAGATCAACGCCATCCTGCGCTGGAAGGACATCTTCCCGACGTTCAACAAGGTGGCGCTCATCGCCGTGGCCGCTGCCGTCATCGGCTCGGTCGTGTTCATCCTCGCCGGTCGCCGCAACGCGGCGGAGGCGCCCAAGGGGGTTCGCAATCTCGCCGAGGTCTCGGTGGAGTTCATCGAGAACGGCATCGTCATGCAGACGATGGGTCGTGACGGACTCGGCTGGACGCCGTTCCTGCTCAGCCTGTTCATCTTCATCTACCTGTGCAACGTGCCGGGCATCATCCCCATCCTGCAGATGCCCGCCACGGCGCGCATGGCGATCCCGATGTTCCTCGCGCTCTTGGTCTGGGTCATCTACAACGGTGTCGGCCTGAAGCACCAGGGGATCAAGTACATCACCCACACGGTGTGGCCCCCCGGTGTGCCGGTCGCCCTCAAGCCGCTCGTCGGCGTGATCGAGTTCATCTCGAACATCATCGTGCGGCCGTTCTCGCTGACGGTGCGACTCTTCGCCAACATGCTCGCCGGTCACATCCTGCTGGTCACCTTCGCCCTGTTGACCAAGTCGCTTATCACCGCCGAGACGCAGGTCTTCCTGCTCAAGCCGATGGCGATCCTGCCCTTCTTCATGCTCGTCTTCCTGACGGCCTTCGAAGTGCTCGTCGCCTTCCTGCAGGCCTACATCTTCACGATCCTCACGGCGGTCTACATCGCCGGCGCCGCCCATCCCGAGCACTGACCCGAATCTCCACCTACCCCAGAACACACCAGGAGCAACACACCCATGGAAGCATTCGCCACTCTCGCCGCTGCCACCGGCATCGACGCCGAAGGCCTGAAGGCCGCAGAGGCAGCCAGCTCGGCCGGCTTCGCCTACGGCCTCGCAGCCATCGGACCTGGCATCGGCATCGGCTACCTCGTCGGCAAGTCGGTCGAGGCAATGGCCCGTCAGCCGGAGGCGGCCGGCATGGTGCGCACCACCATGTTCCTCGGCATCGCCTTCACCGAGGCGCTCGCCCTCATCGGCTTCGTGGTCTTCATCCTCATCGGCCTCTGAGCCGACCTTCGTCCCCCGATCGCCGTCCCAACCCAAGGAGCTGACGTGCACGCCGCCGTCGTACACCTCCGTGGTTCCATGGTGAACGTCGTCCTCCCCTCCGCCGAGACCGGCGAGGCGGAGGAGGTCGTCAGCAAGGACCCGGGCCCCATCGTCCCCGAGCTCAAAGAGCTCTATTGGGGCGGTGGCTCGTTCATCGTCTTCGCACTGCTGATGCGCTTCGTGCTGTTCCCGCGGGTGAAGAAGGGGATGGACGCCCGGTACCGCG
>JBJSXI010000031.1:0-7492 GCA_046086305.1 Ilumatobacteraceae bacterium | reverse complement strand
CTGTTCACGACGATGATCCCGCCGAAGAGGGCGTTCTTCGGTGAGCCGGCGGCCAGCACCAGCCCGGCGAGGCTGCCGATGACGATGTTGATCGGCGTGAGCACGTTGGCGCGCACGATCTGTGGGATGGTCCGGGTGGGCGCAGCCGGAACGGTGTTGGCGAGTCCACGGGTGACCCGGTCGGCGACCTCTGCGGCCGTCAGGCCGACGGCAGGGTCGGGGGTGGTCACCCGGGCGACGCTAGTGGTGCGACCGACATCGGGTGCCCCGGGCGGTAGGGTCGTCGCCGTGCGACGGCTCGTGGCAGCAGCATCGGTGGGGGTACTGGTCCTCGCCGCGGCCGCCTGCGGTGCGAGTGGCGACGCCTACGAGGCCCTTCCCGACGGTGTGCTGCTGCTCGTGCGCGAGCCCACCGGCGACGAACCCGCCGAGGCGCAGCTCTACGAGCCCTTCGAGGCCCGTATCCAGGTCGATCCGCGGGTTCCGACGACGAATTGCGCCCTGCAGGTGTCGTTGAGTGTTGGCGACGAGAGCGGCGCCTATCGCGAACTGCGCAGCCTCACCTTCGCCGCACCACTGGTCGGTGACGTCGTGCGCGCGGCCTTCGAGTTCTCGATGGATCCCACGCTCGGCAGCACCACCAAGGAGCAGGGTGCCGATGTGCCCTTCGACGTGCCGGTGTGGGGTACCTATTTCGCCCAGGTGAGCGCACGTCTCGTGCCGCCCGCTGCCGATGATCCGACGGTGGCGCTCTCGTCGCTCGAACGATGCCTCGAGACATTGGCCGTGGCGACGGCCGACGATCCGAGTCTGAAGACCGATGCGTATTTCGAGCTCACCATCCCCGACGAGGAGGAGCCGGTCGAGACCGACGCTCCCGACTCGGCGACGACCGAGCCAGAGGACACCACCGACTCGGCCTCCTCGACCTCGACATCGACCATCGCCAGCCCGGTGAGCACGATCCGGCCGCCGTCGAGCACGATCCGCACGACGACGACCATCCGGGCGGCAACAACGACGGTTGCGCCGCGGCCCTCGGTGAGCATCGGCAACGACACGGTGCAGGAGGGCGACAGCGCATCGACGACGGCACAGTTGACCGTCAGCCTGTCGGCACCGTCGTCCAGCCTGGTGACCGTCAACTACACGACGGCCGACGGCACGGCGACCACCGCCGACGCCGATTACACCGCGAAATCAGGCAGTGTCAGCATTCCCGCTGGCCAGACCACCGCGACGATCTCTGTCAGCGTGATCGGCGATACCACTGTCGAGCCGACCGAGCTGTTCTCCGTCAACCTCACTTCGGCCGTTGGGGCCAACCTCCTCGACTCGAGCGGCACGGTGACGATCTCGAACGACGACACCGCGCCGCTCCCGTCACTGAGCATCTCGAACAACTCCGTCGCTGAGGGGGATGCCGGGTCGACCACGGTGACCGTGACGGTCACCCTGTCTGCGGCATCGGCCTCGACGGTCACGGTGGGCTACTCGACAGGCGGCGGCACGGCGAGCGCCGGCGTCGACTACAGCGCAGAATCCGGCACGGTCACGTTCCTCGCAGGTGACACCAGCCAGAACATCACCCTCACCGTCCTCGGCGATCTGGAGGTCGAGGGCAACGAGACCTTCACCGTGGTGCTCTCGGGCGCATCCGGCGCGACCATCGCCGACTCGACCGCCACCGTGACGATCATCGATGACGATGTGGCGGCAGGTGCCGCCATGATGACCACGATCCGACCCGGCGGTCTGTACCTGCGGTGACGAACGGCACGGGTCCGATCTCGTGCTCAAGACGCCGGGTGTTCCTGCCGATGATCGTTCGTCCTCCGGAGGTCGTCATGTCCCGAATTCGCCTCGTTGCGCCCGTCGCCGTCCTCGTGGGGGCAGCCGTCCTCGTCGGCGGGGTCGACCGTTCGCCGTTGGCCACTGCGGCCGACGCGCCGATCGAGGTGGCGGTGATCGGCGACTTCGGTGTCGACACCACGGCCGAGTCGAACGTGGCTGGCCTGGTGACCTCGTGGTCACCCGATTACGTGGTGAGTACCGGTGACAACTTCTACACCTCGGGTGCCGACACGGGCACGGCGCGCTACGACCGCACGGTCGGCAAGTATTACTGCCCGTTCATCGCCGGCGCGGCGGCCGGTCTGCACTGCTCGAGCGCGAGCATGTCGGCGACGAACCGATTCTTCCCGGTCACCGGCAACCACGACTACAGCGATGGCGGGATCGCCAACTATCAGGCCTACTTCGCCCTGCCGGGTGCGGGCACCACGAGCGCGAGTCCGACGGGCAGCGAGCTGTACTACGACGTCCGCACCGGTCCGCTGCACCAGTTCTTCATCGACAGCCAGGGTGCGATCAACTCGTCGACCAACCTGACGACACAGCGCACATGGCTCGAGGCGGCGCTCGCTGCGTCGGATGCGCCGTGGAAGGTCGTCGTGTTCCACCACCCGCCCTACTCGTCGAGCTCGACGCACGGATCGAATTCGCTGTTCCAGTGGCCCTTTGCCAGTTGGGGTGTCGATCTGGTGCTGAACGGTCACGATCACACCTACGAGCGTCTCGACATCGGTGGTGTCACCTATGTGGTCAATGGACTCGGTGGCGCGGGTCGGTACGGCTTCTCGACCACGCCGGTGGCGGGCAGCACGGTGCGCTACAACGCCAACTGGGGTGCGATGCGGATGCGCGTCGACGCGTCGTCGCTCACCAGCGAGTTCGTCACGATCGGCGGCACGGTCGTCGACCAGTTCACCCTCACGGCGGGCACCACCACGGTGACCACCCTTCAGGATGGCGTGTCGCCGGCCGGGTACGTGGGCACGGCGGACACGACGCTCAGTCAGGCGGCTCCGACGACGGCGTTCGGCGCGTCCACCACGGTGCTCGTCGACGGTGATGATCCCGCCGGGTCGGGTAACGATCTCGTCGGGCTCGTGCGCTTCGACACCTCGAGCATCCCGGCAGGAACGTCGGTGGTCGGTGCCTCGATCCGTCTCAACGTCACCGATCCGAGCGCAGGGGTCTACTCGGCCCACGAGGTGCTGCGCACATGGGACGAGGCCACGGCCACCTGGCAGCAGGCCTCGACGGGTGTGCCGTGGGCGTCAGCGGGCGCCAGCGGTGCGGCAGATCGCGGTGCGGCGATCGGCACGCTTGCAGCACCGAGCCTCGGCACGTCGTATCTCACCCTCGGCTCGGCAGGTGTGGCCACGGTGCAGGCGTGGATCGACGGGACTCGCACCAACAACGGCCTGCTGCTGGCGGGTACCTCGGTGACCGATGGTGTCGACCTGTCCTCGAGCGAGGCATCGACGGCAACGCTGCGCCCGGCGCTGGTGCTGGTTGTGCGGGCTGATGCTCCGCCACCCCCCACGTCGTCGACATCGACATCGACCTCCACCTCCACGACGACATCCACGACGACGACCACCACCGCACCTCCGCCGCCCCCGGGTGCGTTCACCAAGTCGAGTCCGGTGCGTAACGCGAAGAATGTCACCAAGACGGTCACACTGCGCTGGAATGCATCGAGTGGTGTGACCAGCTACGAGTTGTGCATCGACCGCGACACCGACACTATCTGCAACTCCGGATGGACCGATGTCGGCAACACCCTCTCGGCCTCACGCACGCTGCTCGGCCGTTCGACATATTCGTGGCAGGTGCGTGCGGTGAGTTCGGCCGGCACCACGTTCGCTGACGCCAGTACGTGGTGGAGGTTCACCACCGTCAAGTGATGGCGGCGGATCATCCGCCGACGTCACTCCATCACACGCAGCGTGTCGGGGAGGTTCATCCGGCGCAGGCGACCGATGACGAACAACGGGGCCAGTGCCGTCGATGCCACTCCCACGGCGAACGCCACCGCGATCGACGTGGGTGCCAGGACGACGGGCAGATCGAACTCGGGCACGGTTTGACCGGTGATCGTCTGCAGCATCCATCGCTGCACCGACACACCGGCGGCGAGACCGACCAGAGTGGCCAGCACCCCGATCACGACGGCCTCGCCGACGACGATGCCGATCAGCGTGCGCAGTCGCATCCCGAAGGCGAGCATGGTCGCATGTTCGCGACGGCGTTCGTCGACGCTGATCCGCGTCGAGTTGAACGCGATCAGCAGTGCGAGCACGAGGACGGCACCCTCGGCGATGTAGAGCACCCCGACGAACTGGTCGAGTGCGCTGTCGAACACCTCGCCGACACGGGCGACCGGTTGGGCCGAGCCGATTCCTGCCAGGTCGAAGATGCTGCGCTGGAGTTCGTCGCGGGTGGTGCCGGCCGCCGGTGTGACCTGCAGGCCGTTGGCGATGCCGGCCAGGCCGAACTCGGCGGCGAACGAGTGGTCGAGGAAGGCGAACGAGCGGATCGGTGCGGGGTGCACGGCAGCGACGACCATGTCGGTGTCGACGAGCTCGATGCCGGCGAGGCCCAGTCGGGGGTGACGCAACACGACGGTGTCACCCGGCTCGACACCGAGGTCGCGTGCCGCCTTGGCCGTGAGCACGAGACCGCTCGTGGGCCCGTCGGGGATGGCATCGATGATCGTCGGCGTCCATTGAGCGTTCGAGAAGTCGAGCAGTTCGAGCAGCAGGTCGAGCGGTTCACCCGTGCCCACCCTCGCCGACGCTGGCACGCTCAGGGTGGGGTCGGCCGTGGCCACGCCGGGTAGGGCGATCACCGCGGTCACCTCGGGTGACGAGACCGGGTAATAGGTGTCGAGGGCGACGCTGATCCGCCCCGGGTCGCCCTTGGCCGCCTCGGCCACGCCGCGGTCGATAGCGGCCGTGAAGCTGTCGAGCAGTCCGAGGGTGGCGACGAGGGCGGTGATCGATGCACCGACACCGGCGGCCGTGAGCACGGTGCGCCGTGGGGCGCGCAGCACATTGCGCAGGGGCATCTGGACAAGGCTCGAGCCGGGCAGGGCGATCCGGCTCACCCACCCGCCGAGGCGTCAGGTGGTCGCCGCGAGGTGGCCGGTGCGGATCGCTGTGATCGGCTCGACGCGCAGGGCGCGCCACACGGGGATGATGCTCGCCACGATCGGCGGGAGGAAGCCGACGATGGCACCGCGGGCGAACACATCGAACTGGAACGGTGTCACGTAGATCGGCATCGGCACGATCGACTCGAGCAGTCCGCGCATGAGCGAGCCGATGTATGCGCCGGCACCGAGACCGCCGAGAGTGCCGAGCACGGCCACCTGCACGCCGATCAGCACCGGTCGTATGGCGAGCATCCGACGTGGAGCACCGAGGGCCATACCGATGCCGATCTCACGGCGCTGGGCTTCGACGATGCGGCCGATGAGGTTGAACGAGGCGAGGGCAGCGGCGAGCAGCACGAGCCCCGAGAGCAGGTTCCACACCTGTTGGTCGCTGTCGATGTCGCTGTAGAGGATGCGATAGGCCTCGGTGTCGTCGCGTACCTCGACGGTGGCGGCGATCCCGGCACGATCGGCAAGCCCGTCCTCGAGCATGCGTACCGCAGCATCGCGATCGGCGCCCGCCGCGAGGACGACGACGACGTCGTTCACCACGTCGGGTCGGCCGCTCAACATCTGGGCGGTCGAGAGGTCGGTGTAGAGCGAAGCGAAGTCGGCTTCGGCAAGAACTGATGACCGTTCGCCGACGACGTAGAACTCCTCAGGCCCGATGCCGGTGCCCGAGTAGGGCACTGCGGCGCCGCCGGCGATGCGGATGGTGCCGGTGGGCGGGAGGTCGTAGTAGGCGGCGAACTTGTGCTCGAGGAGCACGTCGGCCGAGCCGGGGGCCGGTGCGCTGCCGTCGACGACCCACACGTCGTCGACCGAGGTGCCTCCGGACGATGCGCCGAGTGTCGTGCCGATGATCCGTCCGCTCACGAGCACCGTTCCAGCGGCTCCCGACGCATCGACCTGTGTCGGTACCAGCAGCCGCTCGGTCACCACGGCGATGTCGTCGCCGAGCGCCTCGTCGACGAGTTCGACGAGGTCGCCCTCGGCAGTGAACGTGCCGGGGCTGAGCGTCAGGCGGATGTCGTGCATCCGCAGGGCGGCGAAGCTCGCGTCGTTCGACATCCGCCGCCATGCCGACGAGCTGCCGAACCCGGCGAACACCCCTGTGCCGATGGCGACCACCGCGGCGATCGACACGACGGCGGCCCAGTGGCGCCGAAGATCGCGCCACGACCAGCGCAGCCAGTTGGTCACCATTGGAGGTCCTCGATCCGCGCCCGACCTCCTGCGGGTGGGCCGTCGGCGACGACGCGTCCGCTCGACAGTTCGACGACACGGTCGGCAATGCGCGAGATCTCGCGGTTGTGGGTGACGACGAGCACGGTCATCCCGCGCCGTGTCTGTTCCTCGAGCGCCTGGAGGATCTGTACGCCGGTGCGGAAGTCGAGCTCGCCGGTGGGTTCATCGGCGAGCAGGATCGGATTGCCGGTGGCCAGGGCGCGGGCAATGGCGACGCGCTGCTGCTCGCCGCCCGACAGCTGGTGGGGGAAGTGGTGGAGTCGCTGGCCGAGACCGACGGCATCGAGGGCTGCGACCGCCGCCTCGTGGGGATGCTCGCGACCTGAGGTGTCAGCACCGAAGCGCACGTTCTCGAGCGCAGTGAGGCCGGGGAACAGGTTGAAACTCTGGAACACGAAACTCACCGAGGTACGCCGGAATGACGATCGGTCGCGTTTCGACGCACCGGCCAGCTCGACCCCGTCGACGAGCACCGATCCGGCCGACGGCGTGTCGAGGGCGCCGATCATGTTCAGCAACGTCGTCTTGCCGCTGCCCGAGGGCCCGAGGATGACGACGAAGGACGCGGCGTCGATGGTGAGGTCGACCCCGTCGAGGGCGGTCACCTCGACCTCGCCGATCCGGTATCGCTTGGCGACACTGCGCAGTTCGATCCGTGAGGGTGGGCGATCGGGGGTGGTCACATCACCATTATCGCCGCACGGTCAGGGCGTGTCGTAGAGCCGTTCGCCATCGGTGTAGAAGTCGATCGCCGTGAGCACGCTGCCGTCGGTGATCTGGCACGGCCGACGCCGATCGGTGGGGTACCGCTCGCACAGCACGCGCTGGCCCTCGTAGCGGAAGGTCTCGTAGACGCGTGGGTCGTAGTCGTAGACGACCCGCCCGTCGAACCACAGGTCGACCGAGGTGATCGTCGATCCCTCGGTGCGCTGACACTCGGCGATCTGGTCGGCCGCAGCGGTGACCTGGCACAGCACCCGCTGTCCCTCGTAGCTGAAGGCGAGATATCGCGAGGGGTCGTAGCTCGAGATGACGCCGCCGCTGCGCCATGCGACCGGACCCGCATCCATCAGCACACCGAGATCCGGGTCGACGGCGTAGCAGGGTGTGTCCTCGGCGGCGCACCACACGAGCGCGCCATCGACGAGAACGGCATACCACTCACGTTCGGGACACGGCAGGTTGCGTTCGGGTGTCGGGACCCCATCGTGGTTGGCGTACCACGCGGCCACGATCTCG
>JBJSXI010000030.1:0-14703 GCA_046086305.1 Ilumatobacteraceae bacterium | reverse complement strand
CGGTCCTGTGGTCAGCGAAGCGGCGGCCGTCGCGATGGCGGTCGGAGTTCGCCGGGTGCTCGGTGCCGACGTCGGGCTGGCGGTCACCGGCGTCGCAGGTCCGGCAGAGCGGGAGGGTCTCCCGGCTGGCACGCTGTGCGTCGGGATGGCGATCGGCGACGAGACCCGATCAGCGCCGGTGCGTCTGCCCGGTGTGCGCGACCAGATGCGCCAGATGAGCGTGATCACGGCCCTCGATCTCCTCCGCCGCCTGCTCTGACACTCGGTCGTGCAGGCGGTGGCCGAGGGCGCGCACCTCACGCCGGTGGCCAAGGAACGACCCGGATCCGTCCCGGGACGATCGTGACGGTGACGGAACTCGTCGCCACGTTGCCGGCGAGGTCGGTCGCCTTGATCTCCAGCGTGTGCGTCCCCCGCGGTAGTTCGATCGTCCACTGGCTCTGGCAACGCGCATACTCGCCGTCGTTCACCCGACACGTCATGAAGGCGCCGAGGTCGTCCGTCGCGCGGAACGACACCCTGACGGTCCACTTGTTGAGGGCGACCGCGGATGCCGGCTGGGTGAACTCGGGGGCGATGTCATCCTGCTGCCAGGTGAGGGTGAACGACCATTCCGTATTGCAGGCCGCGCCGACGCGGATCAGGTAGGTCGTCTCCTCGGTCGCACGGAATGCGACCCGACTCGAGTAGATGCCGAGGACGAAGTTGCGGTCGTCGTTCTCGGTGACGAAGGTGAGCGTCGGAATGGTGCTTCCCGTGTACACGGCGAGTGTCGAATCGTCGGACGTCAGGGGGAGCACCGTGGTGAAGATCACGACCGCCGTGCTCGGTGCGGTCCACGAGTACCAGACCGACGGATCATCAGCAGGGCAGCCGTCTGACCCGGCCCACACGTTGGCTTCAGTGGCTTCCTTCGTCGCGTCCACGACCGATCCAGCAACCGAACCGGACAGTGCGGAGGTCAGCGTTGCTGCGGAGGCGAGGTTGTCGTTCGCCGGAGCGGCAGCCGCAGCGATGCCCCCGCCCGTCAGGCCGGCGACGACCGAGAGGGCGAGTGCGCCGGCGCCCACGAGCGCTGCTCGGCGCCTCGCCGCCGAGGGGACCGACCGGTGGTGGTCGTGACGTGTCGGATCCGTGGCCATGGTGGTCGCTGCCTTCCGCTCTATTGCACAGCTAGTGCAACTCCTGATGGGGGGAGTGTTGCACTACAAGTGCAATGACGCAAGGACATTCGTGCCCATCCCGGCAAGAATGAGGAACATGGTGTCCGTCGTCGACCGATCTGCCCAGGGTGACGATCGTCGCCGGGCGGAACTCATCGAGGTTGCCAGTCGGATCTTCATGCGTGCGCCGACGGGGGGATTGACGCTTGCGGCTGTGGCGCAGGAGGCCGGTGTCAGCAAGCGCCTCATGTACCACTACTTCGCCGACATCCAGGCGCTCTACACCGAGATGTTCGATGCCCGGATCGCGGTCCACACTCGAGAAGTGGACGCCGAGCTCGCACATGCCGCGTCGGCAACACCCGAAGAACGGCTGGCGATGGCGATTCGCCGGCTCTTCGCGCTGCCGGCCTCGTACCGACGATGGACACTGCTCGCGCTCACCGACGCCCTGCCCGCCGAACTGGCGTCTCGACGCGAGCAGGTGTTCGAGTCTCTCGTTCGTCGTTGGGGAGCGCTGCCCATCTTCGCTCCCCTCGACCTTCCGACCAAGCGAACGGTCATGGCGATGGTCGTCTCGAATGTCTGCATGCTCGCGACCGCGATCGATGAGGGGCACCTCACGGTCGAGCAGGCCACATCCATCGCCGTCGCCTCGATCCTGGGCATCACGCACGCAACTCGCGAGGCGATCTCTGCGGACCGGTGACCGCGAGAACATGCCCGCCGAGGGGGTGAGCTCGCGATCGTCGTCGACATGGGCGGATACCCTCTCGAGCGGAACGCTCCCGGCCTCGGTAGCTCAATGGATAGAGCAGCGGGTTTCTACCCCGTTGGTTGTGGGTTCGAGTCCTACCCGAGGCGCAGGTGGGAAACCCCCCTATCGAGCCGTACCCTGAAGCGGCCGTTCCAGCGGATGAGACCCCCCGATTCTCGAGGTGGATGTGAAGTTCAAGAAGGGTGAGACCGTCATCTACCCACAGCACGGTGCATGCATCGTGCAGGGCACGCGCAAGATCGAGGCCTTCGGCGCGGTCCAGGACTACCTCGTCCTGCGCACGGTCATCAGCGACATGACCCTCAACGTGCCGGTGGCGATGGCCGCCGAGGTTGGCGTGCGTCCCCCGGTGAACCCCGAGGAACTCGAGGATCTCGTCGCCGTTCTCAGTAAGCCGGATCCCCGTGTGCCCAGCAACTGGAGCCGCCGGTTCAAGAACCACCAGGAAAAACTGAAGAGTGGTGACGTGTACCAGGTGGCCGAGGTGGTCCGGAACCTTGCGGCCCGCAACCGAGATGCGTCGTTGTCGGCTGCCGAGCGCACGATGTACGACCGGGCCCGGATCAACCTCATCTCCGAGATCGCCCCGGCGCTGAAGGTGAGCACCGAGGAGGCCGAGGCCTACCTCGACGAGGCCCTCCGCAAGGGCGTGCTGAAGCCGCCGCGCGCCGCCGCCAAGAAGAAGGCCTGAGCCCTCGCTCACCCGTCGTACAGTCGGGGTCATGACTGCTCGAGTCCAGGTGACCCGCGACGAACTCGCATCCAAGATCCACAGCGGTGAGATCGACACCGTCGTGATGGCCTTCCCCGACCTCCAAGGTCGGCTCGTGGGCAAGCGCACGACCGGGCGGTTCTTCCTCGACCATGTCGCCGAGGACGGCACCGAGAACTGCGATTACCTCATCGCCTGCGACATGGACAACAACCCGGTGCCCGGGTATCGGTTCACGAGCTACGAGCAGGGATACGGCGACATGCTCGCCCGTGCCGACTGGTCGACGGTGCGGATCCTTCCGTGGGTCGACCGTACGGCGATGATCATGTGCGACCTCCTCGACGTCGAGACACACGACTACATCGAGGTGGCGCCGCGATCGATCCTCCGTCGTCAGGTCGACGCCGCAGCCGCGCAGGGATTCCTGCCGATGGTGGCGAGCGAGATCGAGTTCTATCTCTACCGCGACAGCTACGACGAGGCGCACGAGAAGGGGTACCGCGGATTGCGGCCACATTCGCCGTGGGTGGAGGACTACCACGTGCTGCAGACGACCAAGGACGAGTACGTCATCGGTGCGATCCGTCGCGGGCTCGAGGCGGCCGGTGTGCCCGTCGAGTTCTCCAAGGGTGAGGCGGGTCGGGGTCAGCACGAGATCAACCTCGATTACACCACCGCAGTCGAGATGGCCGACCGCAACAGCGTCTACAAGACCGCAGCGAAGGAGATCGCCCATTCGTTCGGCCGGTCGGTGACGTTCATGGCCAAACCCGACTTCACCGACACCGGCTCGAGTTGCCACATCCACTCGAGTTTGTGGAGCCCCGACGGACAACAGGCGCTGTTCGACGATCACCACGGCCCGCACGGGATGAGCGAGCTGTTCCGCCATTACCTCGCCGGGCTCATCGCAACGGCGCGCGAGTTCAGCCTGATGTGGGCGCCGACGATCAACAGCTACAAGCGATTCCAGCTCGGCTCGTGGGCGCCGACCGGGATCGGGTGGGGGATCGACAATCGCACCCTCGGCTTCCGTAAGGTCGGCCACGGCAAGGGGACCCGCGTCGAGTGCCGGATCCCTGGTGCCGATGCGAACAGCTACTTCGCGTTCGCCGGCACGATCGCCGGTGGTCTCTACGGAGTGCGACACCGCCTCGAACTCGGCGATCCCTATGTCGGCAACGGCTACGCGGCAACCGACATCGACCGCATCCCGTGGAACCTCCCCGATGCGATCGCATTGTGGGAGGCCTCGGCGGCCGCCCGCGAGTGCTTCGGCGACGAGGTGCACCACCACATCCTCACCATGGCCAAGGCCGAGTGGGAGGCGTTCAACCACACTGTGACCGACTGGGAGCTCCGTCGGTACTGGGAGCGCATCTAGAGGAGCACGCTGACGACGAGCGGCAGGTGGTCGCTCAGCCGTGTCCATCGGTCGTCGGCGTCGGGAACGGATGTGGCCCTCACGACAGCGTCGGTCGGCACGAGCACTCGGTCGAGGTGGGCGGTCGGCACGTGCGACGGGCTGGTCGCGTCGCCGCCGGCATCGTCGAGTCCTGCGACACGGAATTCACGCAGCACCTCGACCTCGTCGTCACCGTTCAGGTCACCGGCGACGACACACCGGCCCTCTCGAACGACGATCTCCACGGCTCGACGCGCCTGATCGATCCGTTCGTCGGCGTCGTCGCTCGACAGGTGCACATCGTGGATGCGCAGCGCGCTGGCGTCGCGCCGGTGCACCGTGGCACTGAGCATGATCCGATTCCGGTAGCTCCAGTGGCGGGTGCGCCGCGACAGCACGACGCGCTGCGGTGAGCTGAGCCGGTGTGGGGACAGGATGGCGAGCCCCTCGGCGCGCCACCACATCACCACCGACCAGGGGTAGTGCTTCCTTCGCCACACGTGGTGCCAGCCGAGATGCCGTGACACGACACGGGCCTGGTGGCGTTTCATCTCCTGCGCGACCACGACATCGGCGGCCATCGACTCGATGCGCGCGGCGACCTCGACGAGATCGGGACCCGCAGACCCGTGCAGGTTCCACGTCGCGATCGTCCACGCGTCGGCCATCGGCCACAGTCTGGCGTGTCGGCTACGGTGCCCGTCCATGAGTCGTCTTGCAGGAAAGGTCGCCCTCATCACCGGGGCATCATCGGGTCTCGGCCGAGTCGGTGCCGAGCGGTTCGCCGCAGAAGGGGCAATGGTCGTGATCGCCGACGTGGTCGACGGTGACGAGGCCGTCGAGGCGATCGACGCCGCAGGTGGCGAAGCCAGCTTCGTGCGGTGCGATGTCACCGACCCGGCGGCCGTCGAGGCGGCCGTCGAGTTCGCCGTCGATACCTACGGCGGGCTGCACGTGCTCTACAACAACGCAGGGGTGATGCTCTCCGACGACGATGATCCGGTGTCGACGAGCGTCGAGACCTATCAGCGCACGATGGACATCAACGTGCTCGGCACGATGCTCGGCTGCAAGTACGCGATCCCGGCGATGAAGGCGTCGGGCGGCGGGAGCATCGTCAACGTGGCGTCGTTCGTCGCCCATCTGGGTGCAGCAACTCCTCAGATCGCCTACACCGCCTCGAAGGGTGCGGTGCTGGCGATGACCCGCGAGATCGCCGTCATCTACGCCCGCCAGGGAGTTCGCTGCAATGCACTGTGCCCCGGACCGATCATGACGCCACTGCTCGCCAAGTTCTTGAGCGACGACGCCAAGCGCAACCGTCGCCTGGTCCACATCCCGATGGGCCGCTTCGGTGAACCGACCGAGATCGCCAACGGTGCGCTCTTCCTCGCCAGTGACGAGTCGAGTTGGATGACCGGACAGTCGCTGATCATCGACGGTGGGATCACCGCGGCGTACGTCACCCCGGAATGAACCAGCCGCTCCACGGCCGAGCCGCGCTCCCGGCCGGGTTCACGGCGCAGGTCGCTGCGTGGATGGACGAGCGCCTCGATCGCGCCCCGGTCGGTCGCACCGTGCCACCGACCACGATGTCGGCACTGCTCGAGGGTTCGATCAGTGCCACGGGGCTCGGTGTGGAGGAGGCATGGCGCCGCTACCTCGAGCACGTCGAGCCGAACACGGTCGGGCTCGACAGCGAGCGGTACCTCGCGTTCATCCCGGTGGCACCCGCTGCAGCCGGTGTGTGGATGGAGGCCATGGTCGGTGCAGCGACCTTCAGCGCCGAGAGTTGGCTCGAGGCGGCGGGCGTGGTTGCTGCGGAGAACCAGACGCTTCGCTGGTTGGCGGATCTGTTCGGGTTGCCGCAGGAGGCCGGGGGTTGCTTCATGAGCGGTGGCTCGATCGGCAATCTCTCGGCGCTCGCAGTGGCACGCGAGGCCGGTGGTGAACGACGCACGGTGGTCATCGGCGATACGGCGCACGCCTCGGTCGGCAACTCGTTGCGTCTCCTCGGCCTCGACGACGTCGTGGTGGTGCCTACCGGTGCCGATGGCCGGCTCACCGCCACCGCTGCCGCCGCCGCGCTCGACGGTCGACACGCATCGATCATCGTCGCCGCGGGTGGCAGTACCAATGCAGGTGTCGTCGACGACCTCGCCGGTCTCGCAGACCTCGCCGACGAGCACGACGCATGGCTCCATGTCGATGGGGCCTACGGGCTCGCGGCGATGCTGCTCGACGAGAAGCGCCCCCTGTTCGACGGGATCGAACGTGCCGACAGCCTGATCATCGATCCACACAAGTGGTTGTTCGCCCCGCAGGGCTCGTGCGCCCTGCTGTACCGCGATCCTGCGAGCGCGGCCGCCGTGCACACCCAGCACGGCCCGTACATCGATGTCCTGCATGTCGACGACAGCTGGAATCCGAGCGACTACGGATATCAGCTGACCCGGCGGGCGACCGGTCTGCCGCTGTGGTTCATGCTCGCTGCGCACGGCACCGATGCGCTCGCCGCGGCCGTCAGGGTGGGCATCGATCTCGCAGCCGCTGCGGCCGACGCGCTCGAGCGTGTCGACGATGTCTCGCTCGTGATGCGACCCGAACTGGGTGTGGTGCTGTTCCGACGCGCCGGCTGGGGGCGTACCGAGTGGCGTTCGTGGGCCCGGCGCCTCCTCGAGGAGGGCACGGCCTTCGTCGCACCCTCGACGTGGAAGGGGGAGCCGGTGGGTCGGCTCGTCTTCATGCACCCCCGCACCCCGCCGGGGATCGTCGACGAGCTGGTCGCCAGCCTCGTCTGAGGCGTGTGCACGTCGTGCGCTGGTGAACGGCAAGACTGTCGTCCATGAGCAGTGTCGCCTTCCTCGGTCTCGGCGTGATGGGTGCCCCGATGGCACGTCACCTCGCCTCGCACGGACACCAGGTCACCGTCTACAACCGCACACCCGACAAGGCGCTCGCGTGGGTCGCGCTCTATGGGCACCGCGCAGCGCCGACACCTCGTGAGGCGGCCGAGGGTGCCGAGTTCGTGTTCATGTGTGTGGGGAACGACAATGATGTGCGCGAGGTGGTCTACGGACCCGATGGCGCGCTTGCGGGCGTCGGGGCCGGGGCTGTGCTCGTCGACCACACCACGGCGTCGGCGAACGTCGCCCGCGAATTGGCCGAGGCGTGTGCCGAGTACGGGGCGGGGTTCGTCGATGCACCGCTGTCGGGCGGACAGGCAGGTGCCGAGAACGGGCAGTTGACGATCATGTGCGGGGCCGACGACGAGGCGTTCTTCGAGCTCGCCCGGCCGGTCATGACCGCCTACGCGAAGGCAACTGCGCTGATGGGTTCGGCCGGGGCGGGACAGCTGACCAAGATGGTCAACCAGATCCTCATCGCCGGTGTCGTGCAGGGGCTCTCAGAGGGACTGAACTTTGCCGTACGTGCCGGCCTCGACCCCGATCAGGTGATCGAGGTCGTCCGCCACGGTGCGGCACAGAGCTGGCAGCTCGAGAACCGCGGCCGCACGATGGTGCGTGGCGAATTCGACTTCGGCTTCGCGGTCGAGTGGATGCGCAAGGACCTCGACATCGTCCTCACCGAAGCCGATCGCAACGGTGCCCGACTTCCGGTGACAGCGCTCGTCGATCAGTTCTACGCGCATGTGATCGCCCGCGGCGGCCACCGGTGGGACACGAGCAGCCTCATCCATCTCCTTGCCAACGACTGAGCGTTCGGCGGAGGGCCGTCGCGGTCAGGTCGGGTCGAGGGCGAGATCGTCGACGAGCTCGGCCGAGGCCAGCGCGAGCAACGTGGTCGGCGGGCAGATGACCTTGATCGACCGGCTGCCCCCACCGAGCACGATCCGCTCGCGCTGAGCCACGCGACCATCGATCCAGACAGGCATCGCCGGAGGGAGCGCGAACGGCGTCACGCCGCCGATCTGCATACCGGTCGCCGCAGCCGTGTCGTCGGCCGGCGCGAACGACGCCTTGCGGACGCCGAGTCGGCGGCGGACCGTGCCGTTGACGTCGAGGCGGGTCGTGGCGAGGACCACACACGCGACATGGACGGGCGGATCGGACTTCCCGAGTGCGACGATCGTGTTCGCGCTGTCGGCGGGGGAGAAGCCGTAGGCCTCACAGAACGCTGCAGTGTCGGCGAGCGCCGGATCGCAGGCGAACAGCTCGTAGGGCTGTCCGAGGCCGTCGAGGATCTCGACGACTCGGCGCTCGATGTCGCTGGCAGGGACCATGGTCCCATTCTGTCGGTCTGGCGGGCTGGATAGGGTGACGGCATGCGGCACCACGAGGGTCACCTCATCCACCGGGTCGGCTGGTTGCGGGCGATGGTGCTCGGCGCCAACGACGGCATCGTGTCCACCGCCGCGCTGCTGCTCGGTGTCGCTGCCGCCGACTCCGACCGCAGTGCGCTGCTCACCGCCGGCGTCGCGGCGCTGGTCGCCGGTGCGGTGTCGATGGGTCTCGGTGAATACGTCTCGGTTGCATCCCAGCGCGACAGCGAGCGCAGCGACATCGCCAAGGAGACGTGGGAGCTCGCCAACGAGCCCGAGCACGAACTCGACGAGTTGGCGGCGATCTACCGCTCCAAAGGTCTGTCGCCCGACCTCGCCCGCCAGGTCGCCGTCGAGATGACCGCGCACGACGCACTCGGTGTGCATCTGCGCGAAGAACTCGGCATCGTCCAAGGGGAGCTGGCCCGACCGGTCCAGGCGGCTGGCAGCTCGGCGGCGGCATTCTCCGTCGGCTCGGCCGTGCCGCTCATCGCCGCAGCGCTCACGTCTGAGTCAATGCGCATCCCGGTGATCCTCGCGGTCTCGTTGGTCTGCCTCGCCGTGCTCGGCTTCGTCGGTGCCCGCGCCGGTGGTGCGCCGGTCGGCCGTCCGATCCTGCGAGTCCTCGTCGGTGGTGCCGCGGCGATGGCCTTCACGATGGCGATCGGCAGCGTCTTCGGCGCAGTGGTCGGGTAGCCGACGTGGGTCGCGCCCCGATTCCCACCACTGCTGACGCCGTCGTCGTCGGTGCTGGAGTCATCGGATGCTCGGTCGCCCACGAACTCGCGAAGGGTGGTCGACGTGTGGTGGTCGTCGATCGTGGTCCCGCGCCGGGCGCAGGTTCGACGAGTTCATCGGTCGCCCTCATCCGCTTCAGCTACTCGACGCTCGACGCAGTGCTGACGGCCTGGGAGGCCGCAGCGATGTGGCGCGACTGGGAGACGCACCTCGGCGGCATCGACCCCGACGGGATGGCGCACTTCGTCGAGATAGGGATGATCCTGTTCCGCACCCCGGGGGACGGCATCGCCCGAGTCGAACGACTGTGGCGTGACGTCGGCATCGACTACGTCGAGCTCGATGCCGAGGAACTCCGTCGACGACTGCCGGGCTTCGACGTCGGCGCCTACTACCCGCCGAAGCGCATCGACGATCCTGCGTTCCTCGACGACCCGGCGACAGAGGTCTCGGCCATCTTCGAGCCGCGATCGGGGTTCATCGACGATCCGATGGCGGCCGCGCGCAACCTCGCCGTGGCCGCGCGCCGGCACGGGGCCGAATTCCACTTCCACGCCGAGGTCACGGGTATCGAACGGGCGGGGGGCAGGGTGGCCGGTGTCTCCCTCGCTGGTGGTGGGTCGATCGCAGCACCTGTGGTCGTGAACGTCGGTGGCCCGCACAGTTCGCTGCTCAACGAGATGGCCGGCGTGGTCGACGGGATGCGCATCCGACACCGCCCGTTGCGCCAGGAGGTGTTCACGGTTGCAGCGCCGATCGGACTGCGGCTCGCCGACGGCATGGCCGCGCTCGCCGATGTCGATCTCGGTCAGTATCTCCGCCCGCAGCCCGGCGGCACATGGCTCGTCGGCGGTCTCGAACCCGAGTGCGACCCGCTGCACTGGGTCGATGATCCCGATGCGTTCGACCCGCACCCGACCGTGGAGCAGTTCGAGGTCTCGATGATGCGACTCGCCCGACGTGTCCCCGAGTTCGGTGTCCCACATCGCCCGGTCGGGCTCGCTGCGATGTACGACGTCGCCGA
This sequence comes from Ilumatobacteraceae bacterium, assembly GCA_046086305.1. Taxonomy (GTDB): domain Bacteria; phylum Actinomycetota; class Acidimicrobiia; order Acidimicrobiales; family Ilumatobacteraceae; genus UBA668. The sequence continues at coordinate 4,598 of JBJSXI010000030.1, read as the reverse complement.
CGACTGGGTGCCGATCTACGACCGCAGCGATCTCCCCGGCTTCTTCATGGCCTGTGCGACGAGCGGCAATCAGTTCAAGAACGCCCCGATCGCCGGTCGCTACCTCGCCGCGATCATCGATGCAGAGGCTGCGGGACACGACCACGATGCCGAACCGGTCACCGTCGTCGGCCCGACGACGGGACGGTCGATCGACCTGGGTGCGTTCTCGCGTCGTCGTGCTCCCGCCGTGACGACGGGTTCGGTGCTCGGGTGACGGTCGGTCGGCGCGCCTCGGGACGGTCATCGTGAGGGTGCGGGTCGAGGCTGATGCATGCCACGGCCATCAGTCGTGCGCCATCGCCGCGCCCGAGGTGTTTGGCAGTGACGATCTCGGCAACGCCGTCGTGCTCATCGCCGGCGACATCCCGACCGACCTCGAGGCCAAGGTGCGCCGTGCCGAGGCCAACTGTCCGGAGCGTGCCGTAGTCGTCGACGAGTCGAGCAACTAACCTCGTCACGTGGCCACCATCGCATCACTGTCGCTCGCCGAACGATCACTCGAGGTCGTCTGGACCGATGGCATCACGTCGAAGTATCCGTGGATCTGGCTGCGCGATCACGCCCACGACGACGACACACTGCATCCGACCACCCAGCAACGCCAGCTCTTCACCGCGCGCGTCCCACGAGGCCTGCGCGGTCTCGAGGCAAAGTTCACCGACGACGATGTCGTCGTCACGTGGGACGTCCTCGAACCCGATTCGCGGCTGCCGATCTCGTTCCTCCTTGCGCATCGTCACCCGCGGGTGGCCCGCGCAGCGGTCGACGTGCCGGTGACCCTGTGGTCGGGGGCGACCCTCCAGACGCCGACCGTCGACTACGCCGCAGTGATGGCGGGTGACGCGGGTGTCGCCGAGTGGCTCACCAAGACGCTCCAGTACGGCTTCTGCATCGTTGTCGGGACGCCGCCGACGTCGGCGGCGACCGAGACGCTCCTCCGCCGGGCGGCCTACGTGCGCGAGACGATCTTCGGCGGCTTCTGGCAGTTCGAGGCCGACCTCTCGAAGGCCGACACCGCCTACACGACGCTCGAGCTGCGCGGCCACACCGACGGCACGTACAGCCACGACGCGCCAGGGTGCCAACTTCTGCACTGTCTCGAGTTCGTCGGGACCGGTGGTGAGAGCACGATGGTCGACGGGTTCGCGCTTGCCCGGCGGATCGAGGCCGAGCACCCCGATGCCTTCGAAGTACTCAGCTCGGTGGCTGTTCCGGGCCAGTACATCGGCGACGGCGCCCACCTGATGAGCGCCCGCCCGGTGTTCCGTCACGACCACACGGGTCGACTCGTCCAGGTGAGCTTCAACAACTACGACCGAGCCCCGTTCCTGCTCGGTGAGGACGAGATGATCGCCTTCTACGACGCCGTGCGGGTCTTCGACGAACTCGCCAACGAGCCGTCGATGCAGTGGCGTCATGTCTTGCAGCCCGGTGAGGCGATGCTCTTCGACAACTGGCGCGTCCTGCACGGTCGTGCCGCCTACACCGGGCGGCGACGGATGTGCGGTGGCTACCTCAACCGCGAGGATGTCGAGAGCCGCCTGCGTCAGATGGCCATCGCCGCGAGTCGACCCTCGTAGATCGCGCTCGACGCGAGGCGGGGGGCGACGACGTCGCCGACGGTGTGCACCACCACATCGGCCGGCAGACGTTCGCTCAACTCGTCGAGCCAGCCGTCGCGGGCGACGTTCGCGCAGGCGAGGACGAGCGCATCGGCGTGCACCTCGACCGACGAGCCGTCGAGGTGGTGGCGCACTACGGCGCAGTGTCCGTCGCCGCTCGGGCGCCACTCGAGGATCGATGACTCCGTGTGCCAGACGACGCCGAGCCGGGCCAGGGTGCTGCGGAGATCGCGGTCGGCGTAGGTGCGTCCCAGCCCGACGCCGACCATCGGATGAGGGCACACGATCGTCACGGCATGGCCCTGCTCGGCGAGGTGCCACGCAGTACCTGCGCCGCGCCAGTCGCCGTGGTCGTCGAGCACGATCACACGTCGCCCCACCTCGGCCGCTCCGTCGAGGACATCCTCGACCGCCCAGACGTTGGGTCCGTCGGCGCCGGGGAGTGCGTCCTGGAGCGGCAGTACCCGCTGGAATCCGGTGCGCGCCGGTCGTGATCCCGTTGCGACGACGACATGGTCGGCGCCCGCCGAGGCCAGCCGCACGACATCCTCGACGGCGAGCTCGGTCGATGTGAGGACGCGCACGTCGAGTCTTTCGAGTTCGCGCTCGTACCAGCCGACGAGATCGGTGATCTGGCCGCGCTTGGGCTGCAGACCTGCGAGGCGAAGGGCGCCACCGAGCTGGGCAGTCGCCTCGGCGAGGGTGACCCTGTGGCCACGTTCGGCGGCGACTCGCGCCGCTTCGAGGCCGGCCGGTCCGCCGCCGACGACGAGAACGTGCTGCGGATCGGTCGTTCGCTCGAAGCGATCGCCACCCCACAGCCATTCGCGTCCGACCGATGGGTTGACGAGGCACGAGATCCAGTAGTCACGCGATCGTCGACCCCAACACTGCTGGTTGCAGCTGATACACGTGCGGATCTCGTCGCTGCGTCCTCCGAGGGCCTTGTCGACGAGGTAGGGGTCGGCGATCTGCCCGCGCACGATGCTCACGAGATCCGAGTGACCCGCAGCGAGGACCTGTTCGGCCTGCTCGGGGGTGCGGATGTGGCTCTCGGCCTGGACGAGTGCGTGGCGCACCACGGCCTTCAGACGAGCGGCGTGTGGTTCGCCGAGTCGTTGGTCGCGCATGAAGACCGGAATGATGTCACTGCTCGTGAAGTAGCTGCCTGTGCCGCACGTGACGTAGTCCATGAGTCGTCGCTCGTCGTGCCATGCGACGATGCGGCACAACTCGTCGATGCTCAGCGCGACCTCGGCGCGATCATCGATGCTGACGGCGAGGCCGATGACGAAGTCGTCACCGCACTCCGCACGAATTCTGGTGAGGATCTCGCTCCCGAAGCGCATCCGGTTCTCGAACGAGCCACCCCAGCGGTCGGTGCGCCGGTTCGACCACTCGAGCCAGAACTGGTCGACCAACGAGTGGTAGGCGGCGAAGATCTCGACACCGTCGAACCCGCATCGCTGTGCACGGGTGGCAGCATCGACGAATCCGTCGATCGTGGCGACCACCTCGGCGTCGGTCATCCGGTGGCTGCCCTCCGGATCGTGGTACGACGGCAGGCCGCTCGGTGACCATGCGGCATGGTGGCTGTTGTCGGCATCGCCGTGCTGACCCACATGGTAGAGCTGCTGGAGTATTGCCGCTCCCTCGGCGTGGACCGCATCGGTGATCGCGCGGAACCCCGGGACGACCGCGTCGTCGCCGGTCCGGAAGTTGCCCCGTGTGAGCACGGCCGCCGGGTGGACGGGAACGGGCTCGACCACCACCATCGCCGCGCCACCGCGGGCCCGCTCGCGGTAGTAGCCGAGATGCTGTTCGGCGGGCAGTCCGAGTTCGCTCATGTTCGTGGTGTGCGCACCGAACACGATCCGATTACGCAAGGTGAGGTGACGAAGGCGGATCGGCTGCGAGAGGTGGGTCGGTTCCATCATTGGGCGTCCTCCGAGAACTACACGGCCGTGCGACTCGCAGCGACGGCTCGCTCGATGCGTGTGACGGCATCGGCCATCTCGTCGGGTGTGCTGCGATGACTCGTGACGAGCCGGATCACACCCCCGTGCAGGCGATAGAACAACAGTCCCTCCGCCTCGAGGAGGTCGGCGAGCACGTCGTCGACACGCACGAAGAGCATGTTCACCGCCGGCTCCTCGACGAGGTCGAGGCCGATGCTGCGTATGCCGTCGACGAGCACGCGCAGCGCCTCGTTGGCACGTGATGCGAGGTCGAGCCACAGTCCGTCGGACAGGTGCGCGACGAGCTGGGCCGACTGGTAGCGCATCTTGCTCGCGACATGTCCCGCCCGCTTGAGGCGGTAGGTGAGCTCGTCGTCGAGCGCGGGATCGAAGCAGACGATCGCATCGCTGCTCAGGCCCCCGTTCTTGATCGAGCCGAGGGAGAGGAGATCGACGCCGGCCCTCCAGGCGAGATCGGCCGGTGCACAGCGGTTGGCGACGACGGCATTGGCGAAGCGGGCGCCATCGACGTGCATGCGGAGTCCCCGGCTGAGGGCGATCGCGCCGAGGCGGGCCATCTGGTCGGGCGTGTAGATCGTGCCGAGGTCGCTCGGACAGGTGAGGGAGAGCACGGCCGGTTGCGAGTGGTGCGGGTCGCCCCAGTTCACGCTGTCGAGTGCGGCGCGAAGTGCGTCGTCGTCGATCCGGGCGTGCGCACCTCCCACGCCACGGATCGCGCCACCGCCCGAGAACATCGAGGTCGCATTGCACTCGTTGACGAGGATGTGGGCGGTCTCGTGACAGATGATGCTGCCCCACGGCGGGCACAGCGTGGCGAGCGACAGGGAGTTCGCGGCAGTGCCGCTGGCGACAGGGTGCACCGTGGCTGTCGGGTGGTCGAACACCTCGCGCACGACGTCGCGCAGGTGGGCGGTGTGCACGTCGCCGCCGTAGGCGAGGTCGGACCCGATGTCGG
>JBJSXI010000029.1:0-15845 GCA_046086305.1 Ilumatobacteraceae bacterium | reverse complement strand
TGCGACGAGCGCGGCACTCGCGAGTACAACCTGGCGCTCGGCGAGCGTCGAGCCAATGCGGCGCGCCAGTACCTGATCTCCCAGGGCATACCCGCCGCGCGCATCAAGACCGTCAGCTACGGCAAGGAGAGGCCCGATCCGGTCGGCTCCGACGAGGCCGCCTGGGCCCGCAATCGCCGGGCGGTCACGGCCCTGCAGTAAGACCCGAGCGTGATGTCGGGGACGCCGGTCGGCTGCGACCGGCGTTTTCGTTTTGAGGCAGGGCGGTCATGCCTGAAAATGGCCGCGTTTGGTATGAAACTGGCGCTGCCATGAAGATTCTTCCGTCACGGCTCCTTCTTGCTGTCGCATTGTTGCTGCCGCTGCCCGCGGCGGCGCAGCGCTTCGACCCGGTCTACATCGAAGACAGGCTGAACCAGCTCCAGCAGTCGCTCACCCTGATGACCGGCCAGATCGAGCAGCTGCAGCATCGCAACGCACAACTCGAGGAGCACGATGTGGACGCACTCATCGACCAGCTCGAGGAGGACGCCTGATCGAACAGGTGTTCCGGAGGCTCGACTGGGCCATTCGGATCATTGCCCGCGGCCGGACAACCACCTACAGTTGCCACCGCAGCCGTATACGAGGAGGTCGTCATCATGAAGATGTATGTGCATGCAGTCAACCGCTTCAACGAGTTCAAGCAGGGCAAGGACGAGGGCGCGTCGATGGTCGAGTACGGCCTCCTCGTCGGCCTGATCGCCGTTGCGTCGATCGGCGTTCTCGGGTTCCTCGGCGATGACATCGCCAACTTCTTCCAGAATGTCCGCGACGCGCTGGCCGGGGCCTGACCTCTCCGAGCGATCGTTCTCTTGAAGAACCCCCCGGTTCCCGGGGGGTTCTTCGTTTTTTCGGGATGAGGCGACTGTTGTGTCGCCAGCAGTCTCCGACGTGCCACGGGCCCGCCGACGATGGAGCGGGCATCCGACTACGGTACGACCGATGTCCACAGCACCGCAGGGCGGACGAGTCGAACTGTCGGAACTGTCGAAGTGGTACGGCTCGCAGCGGGTGCTCGAGGCGATCAGCCTGACCATCGAGCCCGGCGAATTCTTCTCCCTCCTCGGACCCTCGGGGTGCGGCAAGACCACGACTCTCCGACTCATCGGTGGGTTCGAGGAAGCCGACGATGGCGCAGTGCGGATCGACGGGAGCGACATGTGCGGGGTCCCACCCGAACGGCGGCCGGTGAACACCGTGTTCCAGAGCTACGCCCTGTTCCCCCACCGCAGCGTCGCCGAGAACGTCGCCTTCGGACTCCGATTCACCAACGCGACGAAGGCCGAGCAGACCAGGCGCGTCGGTGAGGCACTCGAGCTCGTCCGCCTCGTCGGGTTCGAGTCACGTCGCCCTCACCAGTTGTCGGGTGGCCAGCAGCAGCGCGTCGCCTTGGCGAGATCGCTCGTACTGCGCCCCAAGGTGCTCCTCCTCGACGAGCCCCTCGGCGCCCTCGATGCCAAGTTGCGCCGGGTCCTCCAGCTCGAACTGCGCACGCTTCACCAAGAGGTGGGGATCACCTTCGTCTACGTCACCCACGATCAGGAGGAGGCGCTGACGATGAGCGACCGCCTCGCAGTGATGGACCACGGCCGGATGGTGCAGGTCGGCGCGCCAGCTGCCGTGTACGACGATCCCGCCACCGCCTATGTGGCCGACTTCCTCGGCCTCGCCAACCTCGTGCCGGCACACGCCGGACCGAACGAGGTCGAGCTGCTCGGCCGGCGCCTCCGAGCCTCGACCGGCGACGTCCGCGGCCGGTGCACGGTCCTCGTGCGTCCCGAACGCCTTCGGCTCGTCACGGAGGAAACGACGAGCGCGGGGGGAACGGCAGACGACGCGGTCGCCGGTATCGCGACCCATGTGGTCTTCGCCGGTCCGTCCACCCAGATCCACATCGAAGTGGCTGGCACGAGACTTCTCGTCGTTGCCCCGAACGACGGCTCGACCACCGACATCGTGCCCGGCCGTGTGGTCAGCGTTGCCGTTCCACCCGATGCACTCCGGGTCCTCGCTGATCAGCCTGCCACTGCGTCCCGATAACGCTGAACGAACGAGGCGACCAGCTCGTCCTTCGACGTGAGGACACCGCTCGTGAACCGCCGCGACGACATCCCGCGCTGCACCAACTCGCACACGGCACCGTCCTGCGCAGCGACGAGCTCGTTGAACTCGACGATCGGCTGCGGATCGAACGCGTCCTGGTCGACGGCGGCCGGATCGAAGAGGAAGTCCATCTCCATCCGGGTCTGGCCGGGGCCCTCGGGAAAGAGCATCGACACGACGACGCATGATGCCGTTGCGTCGATGAACGCATTCGGGAAGACCGTGCCGCCGTAGTACCCGTCGAGATCCGCGTCGTCGAGGCCGGCGATGGGATGCACAGCGAGCGGTGCGGTCGACAATGTCGTGCCACGGGCGAGTGTCACGCCACCCGTCGGCCGGCTGACATCCCAGGTCGACCCTGTCGCGAAATGGGGTACCAGGTCGGCGAACTCGGGGTGCACATGTGCACAGTGCAGGCATTCGAGGTAGTTCTCGACGACGACCTTCCAGTTCGCTCTCGTGACATTCGTGGCTCGGGCACCGACCCGAAGCCGACCGAATCCGAATCGCTGCAACTCGGGCAGGATGCCCGCGTCGGCAGCCAGCCAGTCGTCGAACGGTGGGGCGACGTCGGCGACACAGACGAACACGAAGCCCTCCCACTCGCACACATGATGGGGCCACAGGGAGTGGGCCGGGCGATCGACCTCTGACGGATCGAGCCGCGGGGTGGCGACGAGGCGCCCGTCGAGCGCGTAGGTCCACTGGTGATACGGGCACATCAGTGTTGCCTGCGTGCTCTGCGTGTGCGACTCGCACAGGCGCGCTCCACGGTGGCGGCAGACATTCGCGAACGCGTGGAGTGCTCCGTCGCGATCGCGTGTGAGCAGCACGCTCTCCCCTGCCACGTCGACCACGTCTCGGGCACCCGGGGCGAGCCGCTCGCTGCGTCCGACGAGGATCCAGGTGTTGTGGAAGATGCGTTGGCGGTCGAGTTCGAACGTCTCGTCACTGAGGTAGTCCCGTCCGGCCAATGTTGTCCTCAGGATTTCCATGCGACACCACTCCTCGCTCGAGTCGATGGTAGTGATCGGGAGGACCTCGATCATCCCACCATCCCCGACGGGCAGCCTCCGACCTCAGACGCGCAGAGCCGCGAGATCGCCGGCGACACCGCCCGGTGCACTTGATCGTCGATTGGCCGCACGCATCGCCAGCGCCGCGAGGCAGACCGCGGCAAGGGTGAGCACGAGCATCACCGTGGCGAGGGCATTCAGGGCAGGCGTCGATCCGGCCCGGGCGCCCGAGTAGATCCGGATCGGCACGGTCTCGGTGGCGGCGCCCGTCGAGAGGAACGACGAGATCACGAAATCGTCGACCGACGTGGCGAATACGACCATCACACTGGCGAAGATGGCGGGCGCCAGCATCGGGAGGAGCACGAGGCGAATCGCCTGCAGTCGGGTCGCACCCAGGTCTCGGGCGGCCTCCTCGAACTGCGTGCCGACCGAGACCAGACGTCCGCGCACGATCACGACGACGAACGACACGGTGAATGTGACATGGCCGACGACCTGTCTCGTGAGCCCATCGGGTACACCCGTGTAGAGCTGACCGAACACGAGGAAGAGCGCCACACCAAAGACAATCTCCGGTGTGACGATCGGGACCAGCATGAGGCCATTCGCCGCCGTCGACGTGCGGCTGCGCCACCGCTGCAGGCCGATTGCCATGGCAACCCCGAGCGGAGTGGCGATCGCCATGCACAGCACGGCGAGGATGAGCGTGTTGCGCAGAGCGACGTGCATCGAGTCGTCGCGCAGAATCGACGCCGTGGGATCCTCCCAGTACCACCGGAAGGATGGCTCCTGGAACGACGACCGACTCTTCCCACTGTTGAACGAGATCCGCACGGCGACCAGCACCGGCACCAACGACCACAGGATGTACAGCCAGGTGAGCGCCGCAAGCACGGGGAGCCGTCGCCGTCGAGCGGTGCCGTTTCCGATCGGGCCGTTCACCGTTCCATCGCTCTCTGCTGACGCAGCATCGCGACGAGGCAATACACCATCAGGACGAGGAGAGCCCCCATGAGGAGCAGGACGAGTGCGGCGCCCTTTTGTGGCTGCGAGCTCCCCCGGAGGAAGAACTCGATCTGGTTGCCGATCATCTCGGTTCGTGGTGACCCACTCGTGAGGTAGGAGTTGGTGTAGTAGTCGCCGAACATCGGGAGCACCGTGATGACCGATGCGGCGAGAAGCCCGGGGACGGAGAGCGGAAGAGTGATCCGCGCGAAGGCGGCGAACCTCGAGGCTCCGAGGTCGCGGGCGGCCTCGATGAAACGGACATCGATGCGCTCGAGTGCGCTGAACATCGGCAAGATGAAGAAGGGCACATACCCATAGACCAGGCCGATGACGACCGTCGACGCAGAGCCGTCGAGCCAGGTACGCGGCTCGTCGACCAGACCGACCCAGCCGAGCACCCGGTTGACGTACCCATCTGCCTGCAGGAGGTTGGTCCAGGCGAGCATGCGCATGAGGTAGCTGATCCAGAACGGGAGGACGAGGAGCCCGAGGACGAGACCGCGGCTGCGTCCGGCAGCGCGGGCGACGAAGTAGGCGACCGGGTAGCCGATCGCCACACAGCCGGCCAGCGCTGCACCGACGAACCCGAACGTGCGCAGCGCCACGCGCCCGAGATCGCCACCGATCACCCGGTCGAGCACATCGCGCATCGCATCACCCCGCCACGACGTGGGATTCCACGCCGGGATCGGCGTCTTGAGCAGCGGATCGACCCGACCGAACGCGACGGCGGCGACCGCGTACACGGACACCACGAAGAACACCGTCAACCAGATCACCCCGGGCGCAGCAAACCACGACCAATAACTGCCGCCTGGGGAGCGGCGACGAATCAGCCCGGCGTCACTCGTCGACGCGACGTCAGCCACCGGTGGTGAACTTCGACCATGCGTCGTCCCACAGCGCTGCGCCGTCTGCGTCGAGCGGCCGGAGCACCAGACCGCGGGCGACATCGTCGGCGGTCGGCAGCGCCGAGCGGAGCGTCTCGGGCACGTAGCCGGCAGAGATCACATAGTCGGCATCGAGCGCGCTCACACACGGCAGGTAGCCCACCCAACTGAAGTTCTTCTCGGCAACGGCGTTGTCGAGCAGATAGTTCAAGTAGAGGTGGGCCAGCACGGGGTGTTCTGCGCTGGCGAGGACGCCCATCGAGTCGTTCGTGATGATGTAACGGTCGGCGGGCGGATGCCAGTAGCCGAGCACCGCGGGATCCGTTCCCTCGGGGAGATAGCTCGAGGCACCCGTGAGCAGATCGCCGCTCCAGGTGTGGGCGATCGTCGTCGCGCCCTCGGGGATGTCCTTGTATCCCTCGATGTTCACCTTGACGTTGACGGTGTCGACGAGCTCGAGCAGATCAGCGAGTGCCGCGTCGATGAGTGCAGGGTCGGTGGTGTTCACATCGGTGACACCACCCCTCAGCAGCGCCATGGCGATCGTCTCTCGGGCATCGTCGAGGACGGAGACCTCACCTTTGAACGCGGTTGCATTCCAGAGCGCATCCCATCCCTCTGCCTCGATCTCGGCAGGATCGATGCGATCGGTCCGGTAGCCGATGCCCGTGCCGAAGAACGTGTACGGCACCGTGTATGCGGCACTCGGGTCGTACCACGGGTCGCTGAACGAGGCGATCACATTGCCGAAGTTCGTCAGGTAGGAACGGTTCAGCGGCTGCAGGATGCCGGCAGCGATGAGGTTGCTCACCGACGAGGTGACCATCGAGTGATGGAGATCGGCCTTGATGGCCCCGGAGGAGATCTTGGCGATCGCCTCGGTGTCGGTGTCGAAGGTGGAGATCTCGACCTTCACGCCGTAGAGCGCCTCGAAGTCTGCGATGACGTCGGGGTTCACATAGTCGGCATAGTTGACGATCCGCAGTGGCCCCGCCTCGGGCTCGAGCCCATCGGCGATGGGATCACTACTCGTGGACTCGCTGCCGCCACAGGCCTGTAGCAGCGGCACCCCGCCGAGCAGCAGACCGAGCCCGGCCGAGCGAGCGAGCAGTTCGCGTCTCGTGAACCCCCGCGGTGCGCCACGATCGGCCCGATGATCGAACGGTCCCGATGCCATGACATCCTCCCCCGACGCCAATGGTGCCCGTCCCCAGGGCCACCCGACGTGGCGGACAGTACCAGACCAGTTCGTTCGACCCTCGGAGAGGTCACCGGGTTCATGTGCACCCCACCGGCGACCGCCGCACCTCGGTGGGGCGGGTGGGGATCGAACCCACGACCCAGGGATTATGAGTCCCCTGCTCTGACCACTGAGCTACCGCCCCGGATCGGGGTCGGCCCCCCGACGCAACACCGCCCCTGCGCGACACAGCCCGCTCGAGGCGGGCTGTGCGTGGCTCCGAGAGCAGGGCTCGAACCTGCGACCCGCTGATTAACAGTCAGCTGCTCTGCCAACTGAGCTATCTCGGACTGGCACCGAGAGGATAGCAAGGCGTCGCAGCGACGGCTCGCCCTCCGGTCACGACTCGTCGAGGAAGGCCCGCAGGGGTTGACTGTGGATCGGGTGGCGCAGCTTGGCGAGCGTCTTGGCCTCGATCTGACGAATCCGCTCGCGGGTGACACCGAACTCCCGGCCGACGTCCTCGAGGGTGCGCGGCGTCTCGCCGTCGAGGCCGAACCGCATTCGGACGATCTCCTGCTCACGGTCGGTGAGGTCGCCGAGGACCTTGCCGACCGCCTCACGGAGCATCGTCTGGTCGATCTGCTCCGCCGGACCGCGACCACTGACATCGGCGACGAACTCGCCGAGGTTGGTGTCGTCGTCTCCCATCGGCATGTCGAGCGACAACGGGTCGAGCGCGATGCGAAGGATCTCCTTGATGCGCTCCGGCGTGGTTGCACAACGATCGGCGAGTTCGATGATCGTCGGCTCGCGCTCGAGTTCCTGTGCCATCTGCCGCTGAGTACGCAGCACCCGGTTCATGTGCTCGACCATGTGCACCGGAATCCGGATCGTCCGCGCCTGATCGGCGATGCTGCGGGTGATCGCCTGACGGATCCACCAGGTTGCATACGTGGAGAACTTGAAGCCCTTGGTGTGGTCGAATCGATCGACAGCTCGCATCAGACCGAGGTTGCCCTCCTGGATCAGATCGAGGAACTGCATCCCCCGACCCGAGTACCGCTTGGCGATGCTGACGACGAGACGGAGGTTCGCCTGGATCAATTCGCTCTTCGCTCGCTGGCCGATCTGCACCGCCTTCATCAGCCGTCGGCGTTCAGCAGGATCGGTGTCGTCGCCGCATTCGTCGAGTCGATGCGCGGCGTCGTTACCCTCGACGATCGCTTGCGCCAGTCGACGCTCGTCGTCGCTCGTCAGTAGGTCGACCCGACCGATCTCCTTCAGGTACAGCCGCACTGTGTCTGCGCTCAGGCCGTCAGGGGCCGGCACAGGTGCTCGACCGGTGCGTCGGCGGCGACGGGTTGCGAGGAGACCCTCGGCCTCGTCGACGGCCGAGCGGTCGACCCCCGACGGTGGGGTGAGGTCGAGAAGTTCGTCCTCGCCGAGCTCGATCGTGATACCGAGACGGCCGAGGTGGGCTGTGATCGCGTTCAGCAGGTCGCCCGTCAGTTCGACGTGGCGGAGCACATGTGCCACGGAATCGGCATCGATCGTGCCCTCGGCACGACCACGCGCGACGAGGTCTCGCCACTCTCCCGCGTCGACGTCGATGGCGGGAATCTCGTGATCGGCTGTGTCAGTCGTCGGCTCCACGCGGCTCCCGGTCGGACTCCCCGAGCCACCCTAGCAATGCCTCGGCTGCCGAAGTGGCGAGCGTCGGATCGTCGAGTCGCTCGAGCGCGACGCGCACGTCACGGAGTGTCAAGAGTTCTTCGGGGTCATCGATGTGACGACGTCGTGCAAGTTCTCGCCGAGTGGCAGCTGCGATGAGGTTGAACGCTTCGACGAGCGGGTCTACATCGAGGTCAGCAACGGCGGCACGCTCGAGGTACTCGCGGGACTCGGGATCCGCACTCGACAGCGCCACGTCGAGCGTGCCGCCCGATTCGGCGACCGCACGAAATGCACGCCGGGCCACCTCGTCGGCGAACAGTTCCTCGACGACCCACGCAGCAATGTCCTCCCAGCGCTGGACGAGCATGGCGACGGCCACGAACTCGGCGTTCTCCTCGGCACCGACCTTGCGCACCGGCGCCACCCGCACCACCGGAGCGCGTGCGCCGCGCTCTGCCAGGCTGACGAGATCGTTGACCGGCAGGCCGACGTGTGTCGCGACCTGCCCGGCGTACAACTTGCGAACGTTCGGGTTCGGATGCTCGTTGACGATGGCCATCGCGTCTTGGGCCATGCGGGCGCGATCCTCAGGTGACCGCAGTGACCGCGCCGCAAGCACCCGGCCGAGGCGGAACCCGAGGAAGGGTTCGGCCCGCTCGACGGCTTCGACGAGCGCGTCGGGGTCCGAGACGCTGAGATCGCCGGGATCCTTCCCCTCGGGAAAGTGGGCGACACGGACGCGTACCTGGTGCCGCTCCTCCCACTCGTAGAACCGCTGCGCCGCTCCCTGGCCCGCTGCATCAGCGTCGAAAGCGAGGACGACCTCGGACGCGAACCGCTTGAGCAGACGGACGTGTTCCTCGGTGAGCGCCGTACCGCAGGTCGCCACGGCTCGCCGCACACCGGCTCGATGGAATCCGATGACGTCGGTGTAGCCCTCACACACGATCACCTGATCAGCCGCAACGACCTCGCCTTTCACCCAGTTGAGGCCGTAGAGCGTCTTCGACTTGGCGTAGATCGGTGTCTCACTCGAGTTCTTGTACTTCGCCGGATCGCTACTCCCCGGCAGCACCCGTCCACCGAAGGCGACCGGCTCACCTGATTCGGAGAAGATCGGGAACATCACCCGGGCCCGGAAGGAATCCTGCTGGCGGCCGGCACGGTTGGTGAAGGCGAGTCCGGTGTCGCGTGCAATGTCGACCGGGAGGTCGAGTGCCCGACTCAGCAGATCCCAGTCGTCGGGGGCCCAGCCCAGCTTGAAGGTGCGTGCGGTCTCGCCGGCCAGCCCACGACGGCGGAGGTACTCGCGCGCCGGGCGGGCATCGGGCGCCTCAAGTAGTCGGGTGTGGTACCACTCGACCGCCTTTCCCATCGCCTCGACGAGCGCCTTGCGGCGAAGGCGATCGCGGCCCTCACCGCCCGTCGTGTAGCGGAGTTGGATCCCGTGGGCACTCGCCAACCTCTCCACTGCCGCAACGAAGTCGAGATGCTCGATCTCCTGGACGAACTTGAATACATCGCCCGCGGCGCCGCACCCGAAGCATCGGTACCTGCCGGTCTCGTCGCGGACGTTGAACGATCCGGTCCGCTCGGCGTGGAAGGGACACAGTCCGACCCAGTTCCGACCGACCCGGCGCAGGGCCACGTATTGCTGAACGACATCGGACAGGACCGCCGTCGCCCGGAGGCGTTCGAGGTCTTCGTCGACGATCGCCATATCCGGCGCACCCTACCGGCAGCCTGCGATGGCTCGCAGACGGTCACCGCTCCTGGGGCTGCGGCGGTTCTTCAGGGATCTCGATCACATCGGGCAGGCGGGTGAGCCGGAGCGAGAATCCGACCGAGGTCGCGAGGACCAGCGCGATGACCACCAGCGACAACCAGGTCGGGATGTGGTACCAGCCGTGCACGAGCATCTTCACACCGACGAAGGCGAGGATGATGGCCAGACCCTGCTGCAGGTAACTGAACCGGGCGTGCATATCGGCGAGGAGGAAGTACAGCGCACGGAGTCCGAGGATCGCGAAGGCGTTCGAGGCGAAGACGATGAACTGCTCGTTGCTCACGGCGAGCACGGCGGGAACCGAATCAACGGCGAAGAGCACGTCGGTTGCCTCGATGAGGAGCAGGACGGCGAACAGCGGTGTCGCCATGCGCACACCATTGACCCGGGTGAACAGTCGCTGACCGTCGAGTTCGTCCGACATCGGGACGACCCGGTGGATCAGCCGGAGGAACTTGCTCTCTGCCGGGTCGACGTGGTCATCGCCCGATACCACGAGGCGCGCTGCCGTGTAGAGGAGGAACGCACCGAAGACGTACAACACCCAGTCGAACTGCTCGATGAGCGCCACACCGGCGAAGATGAACACAGCGCGCAGGACCAGCGCACCGAAGATTCCCCAGAAGAGCACCCGGTGCTGATAGCGCGGCGGGACCGCAAAGTGGTTGAGGATGATCGCCCAGACGAACACGTTGTCGACGCTGAGGCTCTTCTCGATGAGGTATCCCGAGTAGTACTCACCCGCCGCGCTGCCGCCGAACCCCCACCAGACCGTCAGACCGAACAGCAGTCCGACACCGATCCACGCCGCCGACTCGATCGCCGCCTCTCGGGTGCCGACCTGATGGCTCTCCTTGTGGACGACCAGGAGGTCGATGAGCAGCAGAGTGACGATCACCCCGAGCAGGCCGATCCACCACCCGCCCGCGACGTCGAGGTCGACGAACGAGCGGGAGGACCCGGCAGCCAAGATCATCGGGGCTCAGTCGCGACCGAACAGGCCGCCGGCGAGACCGCCGATCCCGGTTCCCGAGTTCGAGGTCCCGAGCGTCGCCTGGATCCAACCGAGCAGCTCGGTCGGGTTACGAGTCTGCGTCCACACCCGACCAGGTCCGGTGAACTCGAAGACGAACCCCTCACCGCTCTTCCAACTCTGCACCAAGCCGCCCCCGGCTGCCCGCCGAAGTCCCATCGACACGCTGTCCTCGTAGGCGACCATGTGGCCGGTGTCGACGGTGATCGACTGGCCCGGCTCGAGCGTCCAGGTCTCGAGTGCGCCGTAGCAGGCGAACACGACCGTGCCCTGACCATCGACCCGGACGATGAACCCGCCCTCGCCACCGAACATGTTGCGGAACCCGCCCCACTTGGCATCGATGCCGACCGTGGCGTCGTTCGCCAGCCACGATCCCTTCTGGACGAAGAGCGCGCGGCCCGGCTCGAGCACATACGTGCTCACGTCGCCGGGCAACCGTGCGGCCACATCGACGAAGCCACCCGATGCCGGTGCCGTGTAGGTGCTGACGAAGAAGCTCTCACCGCCGAGAGCGGCGCGCTTCAGCGACCGCATGATCCCGCCCTCGGCCTTGGACGACAGCGCGACCCCTGCCGACATCGCCATCATCGCGCCGGACTCGACCTTCACCGACTCTGACGGGGCAAGTGTGAGACGGGCCACCCCGTACGCCGGACCCTGACGTGTCTGTACCTGCATGGCTCCCTACTTGGTCTCGGCCTTCGCGCCGCCGATGACCGCCTGTGCGGCGGCGAGGCGGGCGATGGGCACACGGAATGGACTGCAGCTGACGTAGTCGAGGCCGGCCTCGTAGAAGAGTTGGATGCTCTCGGGGTCACCACCGTGCTCGCCACACACGCCGAGCTTCAGCTTCTCCTTGACCTGACGCCCCTTCGACGCCCCCATCTTGACGAGCACGCCGACGCCGTCGACATCGATCGTCTCGAACGGATTGCGCTTGAGGAGGCCCTGCTCGAGGTACGCCGGCATCATCCGACTCTCCACATCGTCACGGCTGAAGCCGAAGGTCATCTGGGTGAGGTCGTTGGTGCCGAAGCTGAAGAAGTCCGACTCCTCTGCGATCTCGTCGGCACACACCGCCGCCCGCGGCGTCTCGATCATCGTGCCGATGGTGACCTTCGGTGGCTTCTTCATCCCCTTGGTCGCCCGATCGATCTCCGACTGCACCCAGCTGCGGGCGAGCGCGAGCTCGTCGCGGGTGACCGTGAGGGGGATCATCACCTCGACGATGGGGTTCTTCCCCTTCTTGCGCAGCGCAGCTGCCGCGGCCAACAACGCCCGCACCTGCATCGCATAGAGGCCCGGCTTCACGACGCCGAGTCGAACACCGCGAGTACCGATCATCGGGTTGTGCTCGGCCCACTCCTCGGCGGCCTTCAACTCGGCACTCTCACGCTTGGTGAGCCCCTTCGTCGCATGCTTGATGCGCAACTCCTCCACACTCGGCAGGAACTCGTGCAGCGGAGGGTCGAGCAGCCGCACCGTGACGGGCAGTCCGTCCATGGCGAGGAGGATGTCCTCGAAGTCGATCTGCTGCACCCGGCCGAGTGCTGCAAGTGCCTTCTCCTCGTCGGCGGGTGTGTTGGCGAGGATCATCTCGCGCACGACCGGCAGACGGTCGGGAGCGAGGAACATGTGCTCGGTGCGGCACAGACCGATGCCCTCGGCGCCGAGTTCGCGTGCCTTGCGCGCGTCCTCGCCAGTGTCGGCATTCGCCCGCACGGCCAACTTGCCGTTGCGGATCTGGTCGGCCCACTGGAGGATCGTGTGGAACTCGGCCGGCGGCTCTGCGGCTGCGAGCTCGAGCGCACCGACGATCACCTCACCCGTCGTGCCGTCGAGGCTGATCACATCGCCTTCCTTCACCGTCGTCGAACCGACCGTGAACGTCTTGCCCTCGATCCGAACCGCCTCAGCGCCGACCACAGCCGGGATTCCCCAGCCACGGGCGACGACGGCGGCATGGCTGACGAGACCGCCTCGGGCGGTGAGGATGCCCTGCGCGACCTGCATCCCGTGCACGTCCTCGGGGCTCGTCTCGTTGCGCACGAGGATCACCTTGTGGCCCTTGTCGTGGGCGCTCACCGCGTCGTCGGCCGTGAAGTAGACCCGACCGACCGCCGCGCCCGGAGAGGCAGCCAATCCCTTGGCGAGCGCCTTGCCCTTCTTGGCGAACTGCGGGTGGAGCACCTGATCGAGATGCTCGGCCGCGACGCGCATCACCGCCTCGGAGCGAGTGATGGCCCACCGCTGCTCGCCTCGACCCGTGCCCTTGGTCATGTCGACGGCCATCTTCAGCGCCGCGGCGCCGGTTCGCTTGCCGACCCGCGTCTGCAGCATCCAGAGCTTGCCCTGTTCGATGGTGAACTCGGTGTCGCACATGTCGTGGTAGTGACGCTCGAGTCGGGCGAAGATCTGCAACAGATCGCGGTGGATCTTGGGAAAGTGCAGCTTCATGTGGTCGAGATCCTCGGTGTTGCGGATCCCTGCCACCACATCCTCACCCTGGGCGTTGACGAGGAAGTCGCCATAGGGCCGGTTCTCGCCAGTGGCCGCGTCACGTGTGAATCCGACCCCGGTGCCCGAGTTCTGGTCACGGTTGCCGAACACCATGGTCTGCACGTTCACCGCGGTACCGAGCTCGTGGCTGATCTTCTCGCGCACGCGGTAGGCGATGGCACGGGCGCCGTTCCAGCTCTGGAACACCGCCTCGATCGCGCCACGCAACTGAGCCTTCGGCTCTTGCGGGAACGGCCGCTTGGTGACCCGCTGCACGATGGCCTTGTACTCCGTGCAGAGCCGCTCGAGGGCGGCAGCGTTCAGCTCGGCGTCGCTCTTCACCTTGGCTGCATGCTTCGCCTGCTCGAGTGGGTGCTCGAAGAGCGCACCATCGACACCGAGCACGATGCGCCCGTACATCGCGATGAAGCGACGGTAGCTGTCGTAGGCGAACCGATTGTCCCCGGTGACCGCCGCGAGTCCCTTGACGCTGCGGTCGTTGAGGCCGAGGTTCAGGACCGTGTCCATCATTCCCGGCATCGAGAACTTCGCGCCGGAGCGCACACTGACGAGCAACGGATCCTTGGCATCGCCGAGCTTGCGCCCCATCGTCTTCTCGAGGCGCACCACATGGCGGGCGATCTCTGCATCGAGGCCGGTCGGCCAGCCACTGTGCATGTATGCCCGGCACGCATCGGTGGAGATGGTGAATCCGGGCGGCACCGGCAGTTTCAGGACGCTCGTCATCTCGGCGAGATTGGCGCCCTTGCCGCCGAGGAGGTCCTTCATCTCCTTCGGGGGACGGCGGTGCTTGTGGTCGAAGGCGAAGACATATGACACGGCTGACGAGTCTATGCGGCCTCGGCCCGACCCACCGTGCCCGACGCTCGTAGGCTCAGCCCATGACGACGCGCCGCCCGGCCTTCCACCTCGCCGGGTTCCCGGTGCACGTCCGACCCGGGTTCGTCGTGTTCATGCTGCTCGTCGTCGTCCTGCACGGCGAGACACCCGAGTTCGGACTGTGGCTCGCCGGTCTGATGGCGGTCTTCACCCTCCTCCACGAACTCGGCCACGCATTGGTCGCTCGAGCCGCAGGTGCACGCGCCGAAATCTCCCTCGACTTCCTCGCCGGCTACGCCTCCTTCGTCCCATCCCGCCCGCTCAGTCGCGCCGCGCGGGCCGCAATCTCGGCAGCCGGTCCCCTCGTACAGATCGCCGTCGGCGTCGTCGCCTATCTCGCGCTCGGTGGCGCACTGCGCTGGCCGATCGACGATCCCTCACCGGCCCAAGTGGCTGCCCTGTGGGCCGGACCTGTCATCGGCCTGTTCAACTTGATCCCGATCCTGCCCTTCGACGGAGGCAATCTGCTGATGGTCGCCGTCGAAACCGTGGCGCCACGGCGCGCGAAGACCATCATGTATGCGATCACCATCGCCATTGCCGGCGGCGCCGTCGTCGCGCTCGCGGCGACCCCCGAGTTGCGATCCCTCGCCCTGTTCGCAGCGATTCCACTTGCCTCCGTCGCACAGATGATCGCTGCCGACCGCGAGCGCTCGCGCCGCGACACGAGTCGACGGCATGCGTCACGTGCCGAGGCGCTCGCCTGGGCGGCCGACGACCTGTCCGGTTTCACCGACAGCGCGCTCGTCCCGTCACCGTGGTATCGAGCGTGGCAGCATCTGCGCGCCGGTGACGACACCACCGCGCGCCACATCCTCGCCGAGAGTCTCGTCGCCGAACCGCCGGTGCACTGGTCGGCACCCGACAGCGCCCCGAGAGAGATCCTCGAGCGACTCGCCAATCTCATCGACAGACCTCTCGAGCAGCACCCGGTCGGCGACGCACGTCGTCCGACCGCGGCTGGGGTTGCATCGTGCTGCGCGGTGCTGATGCGACTCTCCCGTCATCGCACGGCTGCGCAGCTTGCCGCTGAGGCGTACCGGTCGTCGACCGCGCCCGAACTCGCGCTCGTCGTTGCTCGGGCAGCGGCGGCACTCGGCGATCGGGAGACATCACTCGCCTGGATCGGTGCGGCGGCGCGATCAGCGAACGGCCTGCTCCTGCGGGCGGCCATCGACGAGGCGCCCGAACTCGCTGCGCTCCGCAATGATCCGGCGTTGGAGGATGCTCTCCGCTGAGCCAGTCAGGCTCAGCCGGCGCTCGGGCGCCTGACGACGGCGAGACCTCGGGTGCCGGCAACCGACGTGAGCACGCCGACGGGCGCGCCGTCCACGACGTATGGATCACCGGGCCGTGCACCCGCCGAGACGTCGACGACGACGAGCGAGCGCGGTGGCACGGCACCACGACTGTCCATCCGTTCGACGAGTTCCTGACCGGGATAGCAGCCCTTGGTGAAGCTCACGGCGAAGGGCACGACACCGGTCTCGGCAGGGATCGTCTCCCCCGGCACGATCTCGGCACCCATCGCCGGCCAACCTGCTGCGATCCTCGCCGCCAGCAGGTCGTCGACGCTCCCCTCGGCGATCCCGCCAGGTGCGACCGCGTCGGGTCCGATGATGTCGTAGCCGTCACCCCATGCGACGACCGACCCGGCCGGGCGATCGCTCACGCCGCGAACGGCCACGACTCGGCAGTCGACCGG
>JBJSXI010000028.1:0-5413 GCA_046086305.1 Ilumatobacteraceae bacterium | reverse complement strand
AGGATGCGGCAGAACCGTTCGAGGATCGAATACTCGATGATCCCCTTGATCGCAGGTGTGCGCAGGAGCAGGCGGTCCTTGACCCGTTTCCCGCGATCGGTCTTGGCCATCCACAGGATTGCGGCGACGACGAGGACGAAGACGGAGAATGGCCCGTACCAGTAGATGGTGAACAGGTCGCCGACGAAGAGCAGCATGCGCGTGACGAACGGGAGGTCGGCACCCATCTCCTCGAACAGCGGCTTGAACTGCGGGAGCACGTAGCCGGCGAGGATCGCCACGGTGAACACGGCGAGCACCATGACCACACCGGGATACGACAGGGCCGACACGACCTTGGACCGCGTGTCGAGTTCGCGCATCAGGTAGTCGCCGAGGCTCTCGAGGGTTTCGTCGAGCTTGCCTGTCAGTTCGGCCGAGGAGAGGATGCCGATGTAGTAGGGCGGGAACGCCTCGGGATGCTTTGCCGCTGCTCCGGAGAGGGTGCCGCCGTTACGCAGGTCTTCGACCATTCCGACGAGTGTGCGCTGGAGCGCGACGTCGGTCGTCTCGTCGCCGATCGTCTCGAGTGCCTCGGTGAGTGAGATGCCGGCCTTCACGAAGACGGCGAGTTGACGCGTGAAGTGCATCAACTCCTTCTTCTTCACCTTCTGCTTGGTGAGCTCGAGATTGAGGCGGCTGCGTTTCTCGGTGAGCCGCACCGGATAGAGGTCTTGTTCGACCAGGTGGGCACGCGCCTCGCCGATCGTCGCCGCCTTGGTGACGCCGTCGACACTCTGTCCTGTCGTGTCGATCGCTTCATAGGTGAACTTGGGCATCGTGCTGGTCCTAACTGGCGAAGAGGGTCCGGACGACCTCGGGGATCGTCGTCACGTCGTTCTCGACGAGGGACATGGCCTCGCGCAACATCGTGCGCATGCCCTGCGCAACTGCGAGACGGCGGAGTTCCTCGGTGGTGGCCCAGCCGACGATGAGTCGACGGATCTCGGGTGTGATGCGCAGCAGTTCGTAGACGCCGATGCGGTCGCGGTAGCCCGTTCCTGCACAGAAGTTGCAGCCGGCGCCGCGGTAGAAGGTCGACTTGTCGCTGCCGCCACCGTGCTGGCGGAACACGGCCAGTTCATCGGGTCCGGGTGTGTAGGGCTCCTTGCAGCTGTCGCACACCCGGCGCAGGAGCCGCTGGCCGATCACGCCGACGACCGAGGATGCGATGAGGAACGCCTCGATCCCCATGTCGAGGAATCGGTGGAGTGCCGCGACGCTGTCGGTGCCGTGCAGTGACGAGAGCACGAGGTGACCGGTGAGTGCCGACTGCACGGCGATGCGGGCGGTGTCGACGTCGCGGATCTCACCGACGAGGATGACGTCGGGGTCCTGGCGGAGGATCGCCTTCAGGCCGGTGGCGAAGGTGAGCCCGGCCTGCTCATTGGTCTGGATCTGGTTGATGCCGGGGAACACGTACTCGACGGGATCCTCGACGGTCGTGATGTTCTTGCCCGATGAGTTCACCTCGAGGAGCGAGGCATAGAGGGTCGTGGTCTTGCCGGCACCAGTGGGTCCGGCGCAGATCACCATGCCGAACGGCGAGTGGATCATCTTCGAGTAGTGGAGGTAGGTCTCGCGCGGAAAGCCGAGCTCGGACAGCCCGATCATCGACCGGCTCTTGTCGAGGATTCGCATGACGATCTTCTCGCCGAACACCGTGGCCACCGATGCCACACGCACATCGACGTCGCGACCGTCGACGGTGGTCGAGAACTGACCGTCCTGGGGGCGACGCTTCTCGACGATGTTCATCCCGCTCATGATCTTCAGGCGGCTGACGAGTGCGGCGTTGGCGCCGACGGGCAGGCTGAAGGCCTCGACGAGGTGGCCATCGATGCGGAAGCGGATGCGGAGCTTGTCGTCGAGCGGTTCGAGGTGGATGTCGGAGGCCCGGTCGCGCAGTGCCTGACTGACGATCCGGTTGACGACCTGGACGACGGGTGCCTGATCGTCGAGATTCACCTCGGCGGCGTTGGTCGCCACACGCACCTGTTCGTCGCTGGTCTCGATCGTCTTGACCAACCGGTCGATGTCGGCGTCGGCCCGGTACATCGAGTCGATGAAGGTGCGCACGGTGGACGGGTCGGCCACCCGGTACTCGACCCGGCGACCGAGCGCAGATTCGATGGCGCTGCGCCGTGTGGGCGAGGGATCGACGAGCAGGACGGTCGCCGTGTCGCCGTCGTGGCCGACGACGAGGGCCATGTTGGCGCGGGCCACGGCCTCGGGCAGCAGCCCGCGATCGTCGTCGCCGATGACGATGCCCTTGGTGTCGGCCAACGGAATTCCGGTGACCGTCGAGATCGCAGCCGACACCTCGCCGCGCGATGCGCCGTGGCGTGTCATGACCGTCTCGGCGAACACGAGGAGATCCCCACGTGCATGGGCGAGCGACGAGGCGAGCGACTCGGCGTCGAGGGTGGCGCTCTCGACGAGCAGCTGACCGACTCGCATGCACTCGGCGGCCGACTCGCCAACCGGTGCCTCTGCGGGGCCGGTTTGCTCGACCGGTGCAGCGTCCTTCGTGCCTCCCTTGAAGCGGGCCATCAGTCGAGTCCTCCGATGAGGGGATACCCGTCGTTGGGTCCACCGCTCGTCGACGGTCCGGCGTCGCTCGGCTCGGGTGACGTGAACTCGCCGGCGCGACCGGGATCGAGTTCGGCGAGTGCTCGCTCGATCTCGTCGAGGCGCTCGAGCTGGACCGCAGCACTCACATCGAGCTCGTCACCCAACATGCTCTCGATCTCGGCCATCCGCAGGTTCGACTTGTCGAGCCGCTCGGCCGTGTCGGCCATCGCGCGGTCGAGTTCGATGCGGACGAGCATCGCCTCGCCCACTGCTGACGACAGCTGCTCCTTCAGCCCGTCGAGTGCCGACTCGTCGACCTTGGCGACATCGGCCCGCAGTTGCTCGACGATGCCCTCGAGTCGGGTGATCGTGGCGTCGGTCGACTGCGACCGCGCAACTGTCTCACCGACCTGCTGTTCGACCGCGCTCGAGCGGCTGACAGCGTCGGTGAGTTGCTGCTCGAGCGACGTGAGCCGGGCGTCGGCGACGGTGAGTCGCTCGTCGACCACCTGCCGTACGCCGGGAGCGACCGCTTCGATCGCCGTTCGGACCGTGGCGAGACGTTCCTCGACGGCTCGGACGACTCTCTGGTCACCGTGATCGATCTGCTGGGCGAGGTCGATGGTCAGGTCATTGACGTGCTGGACGAGGTCGGCGGCCTGGGTGTCGATCCGGCGCACATCCTCGGTGAGGCGGTCGAGCGCGGCGCTCGCCGTCGCACCTGCGGTGGCCACCTGCTCGCGAAGCTCGCCGAGCACGGCTTCGTGGTCGGCACGTGTGTCGTAGTAGGGGGTCATCTTGGCGGCGCGCAACTCGATCAGATCGAGCCGCTCGACCACGACATCGAGTTGGCGCTGGAGGTCGGCACGCAGTTCGAGCCCGTGCTGGGCGGTCTCGTTGCGGAAGCCCTCCATCCGGGCGGCCACCGATGCGAGGTAGTCGCTCAACTGGCGTTCGATCACCCCGGCGATCGTCGCGGCGAGGCTCGGCAGGCCGGGAGTCCCGTCGGCGACAGGGGTGTCGGCGGATGCCCGGGGGGCGACGAATCCGGGAACGGTCGGATCGTCGTCGACCGTCGGGGTGGCGTCGCCCGATGCGTCGTCGGCGGGTGTGGCGCCGTGCGTACCGGGGTGGACGTGCTTGTGCTTCGACCTGCGCATGTGCCTCCTCCCACCGTGGTGGCAACGACCGACGTCGCTGCTCGGAGGGTATCGGTCGGTCTTGCCCAACTCTTGAGAGATTCGATCGGCCAGACGCTGCCCCGGAGCCCTCCATTCGGTGCCGGCCTAGGGTGACGGGGATGAAGGTCCACCTGGTCGACGGCACCTACGAGTTGTTCCGGCAGTTCTACGGCCAGGCCGGCCGATCCTCGTCACCCACGGCCGCCGCTGCCGGGGTGGTGGCCAGCACCCTGCAACTGGTTGCCGCAGGAGCGACGCACATCGGTGTCGCCAGCGATCACGTCGTCGAGAGCTTCCGCAACGACCTGTGGCCCGGCTACAAGACCTCCGACGGGATGGATGCCGAGATCCTCGAACAGATCCCGGTCATGGAGGATGCACTGCGCGCCTGCGGGTTCACCGTGTGGGCGATGGTCGAGCACGAGGCCGACGATGCGCTCGGTTCTGCAGCGGCGGTGGCCGCGGCCGATCCGCGGGTCGCGCAGGTCGTGATCGTCACCCCCGACAAGGACCTCGGCCAGTGCGTGCGGGGTGATCGGGTGGTGCAGTTCGATCGCCGCAAGGACGAGGTCATCGACGAGCAGGCGGTGATCGAGAAGTTCGGCGTGCCACCGTCGTCGATCGTCGACTATCTCGCGCTCGTCGGCGACAGCGCTGATGGCTTTCCGGGGTTGCCGGGATGGGGCGCCAAGAGCGCGGCCCGCGTGCTTGCGCGGTTCGGGACGCTCGACGCGGTGCCCGACGATGCGGCCGAGTGGGGGATCGAGGGACTACGCGGCGCGGAGCGGCTCGCCGCAGCCCTCCGGGAGGGTCGTGAGGACGCGGCCCTGTTCCGACGCTTGGCGACCGTGGTCGAGGATCTCGACGTCGGCGTCGTCGACGACTGGATGTGGCGCGGACCGACGGATCAGTTCGCGAACGTGGCAGGGTCCCTCGGTGTGCCCGAACTCGCCGTGCGCGCCGAACGGGTCGCTGCCGGAGGCGACGTCAGGGCGTCCCGAAGGTGATGCTGTCCGAGCCGGCCCGGTTGGTCAGAGTGACTCGCCATTCGCCGAGGAAGCAGCCGAGGAAGTAGAAGACCGAGCCGTCGGTGAGCTCGGCCTTGCTGAGTCGTGACTCGTAGGCGTAACTGCCGCTGACCTGTTCGACGAGAAACTTCGTCGGCTTACCGGCGTTCGTGTCCCACGTGAATCCGACGCCACCACCGGTGCACTGCGCAGTGAGGATGTCGGGTGACGTGCGTCGGGCATACGCGCCAGCGCTCCCGGGGCTGATCGCGACACACGCGGCCACGACGGCGAGGGCTGCGGCCTTACGGACCGGGTTCTTCATCTTCATGACCGACACGGTTCCTCCTACACTGTTTTGGTGTGGAGAACCTACACTGAAATGCCATGAGACCCCGGAATCTCGGGGTTTTGGCGGCGTCGTTCCCGAGGAAGGGACCGTGTCCCGGCGGAGGGCCGAGTTCGCCGGAGGCACCCGCCGGCTGCGGTGACGGCCAGGTGGCCTGCGGCACACGGGCGGCACCGTTGAAGGCTGCTCCCTCCCGGGCCTGACCTGGTTCGCGGACGCCCGTCGCACAGGGCCCGACCGCCACCGCACCCGGCGGGTGCACG
>JBJSXI010000027.1:0-4266 GCA_046086305.1 Ilumatobacteraceae bacterium | reverse complement strand
CCATCTCGACCTGCTTCGGGTCGACCAGGATGAGCCGCACCTGATCGGGGGTGGTGCGCATCAGCAGCGACGTGATGATGCAGATGATACCACTCGACTTACCCGATCCGGTCGTCCCGGCGATGAGCAGGTGCGGTGTCGTCGCGAGGTCGAGGAACACGGACCGACCGGCGATGTCCTTGCCGATCGCGACGTGCAGCGGATTGGTGGCCGCCTTGGCTTCGGCCGAATGCATCACATCGCCGAGGCTGACCAGTTGACGCGAACGGTTGGGCACCTCGACGCCGATCGCCGATCGACCGGGGATCGGGGCGAGGATGCGCACATCGGTGGCCGCCATCGCATAGGCGATGTCGCGGTTGAGGCTCGTCACACGGGCGACCTTCACCCCGGCACCGAGTTCGAGTTCGTAGCGCGTGACGGTGGGCCCGACGGTCTGGCCGACGAGGCGGGTCTCGACCCCGTGGGCAGCGAGCGACTCGACGAGGGTGCGACCACGCTGTGCGACATCGGCCTCGTCGACCGACTGGGCCGCGTTGCGACCGAGGTGCGACATCGCCGGCAGCACCCACGACCCGCTCTCGGCGTGCGTGGCGCTGTCCTGCGCAGCCGTATCGGCCGTCTTGCGACGGCGACGCGGTGCCGGTGTCGGGGCCGAGGGATCATCGGCCATGTCGTCGACCGCATCGCCGTCGGCCGCATCGTCGTCGACGAACGACTCGTCGAGTGCCTGGTCGTAGAACACACCGGCCGGTTCATCGATGTCGAGCGGCACCAGCCACTCCTGCTCGGCGTCGTCGTCGCTCGCCTCGGGTTCACGACGGCGGTACTCGGCCATGGTCGCGCCGAAGCGTCGACCGAGTGCGCCGAGGCCACGGCCAGCCCGATCGGCGGCACTGCGCACCGTGCCGCGGGTGACGAGGAGGATGCCGAGCAGGCCGGCGGCGGCGAGCACGATCGCCGCACCGAGTGTGTCGAGGAGTCCGAGCAGTGGTGCACCGACCACCGCACCGAGCGCCCCGCCGGCGTCGCGGCCATCTGCGAGGTGCAGCGCGCCGAGCGACGCGAGCCCGATGAGCGACCAGCCGAGCGCGAGGCGATAGGGATGTGCACTGCGACCGCGGCGGACCAAGGCGAGACCCACGCCGAGCAGGACCGGCGGTACCGCATAACGCCCGAGCCCGGTCAGCCAGTCGGCAGCGCGGTCGGTGGCCCGACCGAACGGCCCGGCGAGGTCGAGGTAGATCGACAGCACGAGCAGGGCAGCAACACCGATGAGCGGGATCCCGACGAACTCGTGTTCACGACCCTCGACCGCCTGACGCAGCTCGGCCGACGCTTGATCTCGACGACGTCGCGACGGGGTCGGATCGGGTGCCGGCGCGGCGCGGCGTTTCGACGATGCAGCAGCCGCCGATGCCGACGACGAGGATTTCGACCGGGTGGCCATTGTTCACACGGTACCAAGGGGGTGTCCGACGACCGGGGCATGCCCGCCCCGACGCGTCACTCGACGGGTGTCACACCGACGACCGTGCCGTCGGGCCCGACCTCGACATCGAGGCCGCCACCGCACACCGCGGTGGTGAGCACGCCGTAGCGCACTCCACCGTTGCCGTCACCGAGGACGTAGAACGTCTCGAGGATCGACTCGGGAAGCTCGGCCCGCACCGTGGCGAGCACGGTGTCGGCGTCGTAGTCGAGCGATGCAGCGCGGAACGTCCCACCCGATGCCGGACGCCCGTCCTGCGAGGTCAATTCGCCGTCGACCCACAGGTAGGGGCGGACGATCGTGCCGTCGTTCAGTGCGACGAACATGTTCACCAGTCGCGCCGTGGCGTTGATCTCGAAGAACTCGACATCGGATCCGAGTTCCCCCTCGAGTGCAGCGAGCGCATCGGGCAGCAGCGACACGGCAGGCAGATCGTCGTCGGTCTGCACGACCGCCGTCGGATCACAGACCGTCACACCGGTCGTCGTCTCCGTGGGGACCGCACCCTCCGACGAACACCCGACGAGGCCGAGCACGCCGACCACGACGAGCCATCGGGTCACGCCTCCATCACCACCGGAACGATCATCGGACGACGCTTCGTGCGCTCACTGACGAATTTGCCGGCAGCACGACGCACATCGCGTTCGAGGCTCTCGACGTCGCGCACACCCGACGCGAGCGCACGTTCGACGGCCGCGGCGACCGTGTCGCAGGCCTCGTCGAGGAGTTCCTCGGCCTCGGGGGCGTAGACCCAGCCGCGCGTGATGATCTCCGGGCCGACGAGGACCTTGCCCGTGGAGATGTCGACGGTGACGACCACCACGACCACTCCCTCCTCGGCGAGGACCTTCCGGTCGCGCAGTACACCCTGACCGACGTCGCCGACGATCCCGTCGACATAGAGGTACCCGGCTGGCACACGTCCGACCGGTGCGAGTCCCTCGTCGGACAACTCGAGCACATCACCGTCGGCGCACAACAGGACGCGGTCGCGATCGACGCCCATCAGTTCGCCGAGCTTGGCGTTCGCCACCAGATGCCGGTACTCGCCATGGATCGGCACGTACCACTGGGGTCGCGTGATGCTGAGGTACGTCTTCAACTCGTCGGCCTGGGCATGGCCCGTCGCGTGGACGTCGGCCACCCCGCTGTGCACGACCTCCACGCCGGCGCGCAGCAGTCCGTCGATGACGCGGTTGACGTTGCCCTCGTTGCCGGGGATCGCATGGCTCGACAGGATCACCGTGTCGAGGTCGCCGACCTTGACCCACTTGTTCTCACCGCGCGCCAAGAGTGCCAACGCCGACATCGGCTCACCCTGCGAACCCGTCGAGATCACACACACCTTCCCGGGTGGGAAGCGATCGATCTCCTCGATGTCGACGAGCGACGCGTCGGGGATGCGCAGCACACCCAGGTCGCGTCCGAGCCGGACGTTCTTCTTCATGCTCATCCCGAGCGTGGCGACCACCCGACCGTTGGCGATCGCCGCATCGGCGATCTGCTGGATGCGGTGGAGGTGACTGGCGAAGCTCGCCGTGATGATGCGTCGACCGGCGTGCTCGGCGAACAACTGACGCAGTACGGCCCCGACACTCGTCTCGCTCGGCGCGTGACCGTGCTCCTCGGCGTTCGTGCTGTCGGCGAGGAGCACCCGGATGCCGGTCGTCGAAGCGATTGCCCCGAGGCGGGCGAGATCGGTGCGGCGGCCGTCGACCGGGGTGAGGTCGAGTTTGAAGTCACCCGAGTGCAGCACGACGCCCTGCGCGGTGTGCACGGCGACGGCGTGCGCGTGGGGCACCGAGTGGGTCACCGGGACGAACTCGACGTCGAAGGGTCCGATCATCCGTCGCTCACCGTCGACCACGGCGATCAACTCGGTCTTGCCGAGCAGCCCGGCTTCCTCGATCCGATGGCGAGCGAGACCGAGGGTGAGCCGTGAGCCGAAGATCGGGAAGCTGAGGTCGCGCAGCAGGAAGTGCAGCCCGCCGACATGGTCCTCGTGACCGTGTGTGGCGACACATCCGACGATCGCCGATGCGTTCTCACGCAGCCACGTGAAGTCGGGAAGCACGAGGTCGATGCCGTGCATGTCGGGATCGGGGAACATCAATCCGCAATCGATGAGCAGAATGCGGCGATCGTCGCCCTCACCCTGCTCGATGGCCATGCAGTTGCGGCCGATCTCGCCGAGACCACCGAGGAAGACGATACGAACGGGGGCAGCCATCGACGTCACTCCCCCGGACGCGACGGAAACGCGTCGCGCCAGCGCTGGAGACGCTCGAGCACCTCGGGCACCCGCTGCTCGACGGCGACCGGCGCAGGTCCGAGCGGCAGTCGCGCCTGGCCGACCCTGAAGCCGAGGTGCCGCATCACTGCCTTCGTCGGGATCGGGTTCGGCGCGTCGTCGCCACCTTCGAATACGAAGCTCTCGACGAGGCGGGCGTTGACGAGCCGCGCGGCTGCGAGGTCGCCGGACTCCCAGTGCCGGAAGAGCTCCTGATGATCGGGGCCGGTCCAGTGCGTCGCCACACCGACGGTGCCGACCGCACCGCTCGCGAGGAGCGGCAGGGTCATCATGTCCTCACCGCTGTACAGCTCGAAGCCCGCCGGCGCACGGCTGAGCAGCGCGGCCGACTCGCCCGGATTGTTCGCTGCGTCCTTCAGGGCGACCACCGTCGGCACCTCGCGGGCGAGACGCAACATCGTGTCGGTGGAGATCTTGCGACCACTGCGCACGGGGATGTCGTAGAGCATCACCGGCAGCG
>JBJSXI010000026.1:0-13432 GCA_046086305.1 Ilumatobacteraceae bacterium | reverse complement strand
GTTCAGCTCGCTGGTCGCCTCCGCGAAGGCTGCACTGGCCTGAGGCCGAACAACCTCTCATCGTCGAACCCCCGGGTTCAGACACTGCGGCGCCTCATCGGGCGCCGCAGTGCGCGTCGGGAGGAGGGTGTGTTCGTCGTCGAGGGTGAGCCCCTCGTACGCCAGGCCGTCGCTGCAGGATGGGAGATCGAGGCCCAGTTCGTCGCGCCCGACGGTGAGGCCGTCGAGACATCGGGTGAGGTCTTCCACCTCGCGCCGAATGTGATCGAGCGCGTGGCATCCACCGAGTCGCCGCGACCGCTCCTCGCGACGGTGCGGCGCCGTCCGGTCGGCCTGCCTGCAGCGGTCGATCTCGTCGTCGTCGCCGACCATCTCGCCGATCCCGGCAACCTCGGTACGATCATCCGCTCGGCAGAGGCAGCCGGAGCATCGGCCGTGATGGTGACGGGCGACACGGTTGATCCGTTCTCGCCAAAGGTGGTGCGGGCGAGTGCGGGCAGCCTGTTCAGGATCCCCGTGGTCGAAGGTTCTCGTGCCGATCTCGTGCGCTGTGGACTTCGCCTCGTCGGCACGTCGTCGCACCGCGGTGCGGTCTACTCCGACGTCGACCTGCGGACCGGTGTCGCCCTCGTGCTCGGCAATGAGGCCCACGGTCTGGACGAGGACGATCCCGCGACGCAGATCACCGAGTGGGTGACCATCCCCCATGTCGGTGCGGCGGAGAGCCTCAACGTCGCCATGGCCGCCACGGTGCTGCTCTTCGAGGTCGTCCGTCAGCGACGCGGCGAGTAGCATCGCCGACATGTCGATGCGGCGATTTCGGTGCCCCCGGGCGACCCCGGGCGACGCGCCGCTGCACTGACAGCGCCGCCGCCGGGCACCCGGGGGACGTCGGCAGGGGGGGCCGTGGGGTCCCCGAGGACGAACCGAAGCCACGGAGGCGAGTGATGATCGATGAAGTGACAACGGCCCGCGACGAAGCGCTCGCGCGGGTGGCCGCAGCGGCTGATCTGCAGACCGTGTCGGCGCTCGAGTCCGAACTGCTCGGCAAGAAGGGCCCCTTCGCCATGCTCAAGGCACGGCTCGGCTCGCTGACCGATCCGGACCAGCGTCGCGTCGTGGGTCAGGCGCTGAACGAGGCGACCCGCGAGGTCGGCGAGCGGGTCTCTGCGCAGGTTGCGCACTTCGCCGCCGCAGCGCGCGCCGAGCAACTCTTCGCCGAACGCCTCGACCTGTCGGAATCAATGGCTCGCCCCCAACGCGGTCACGCCCATGTGGTGACGCAGGCGTGGCAGCGCCTCGAGGACGTGTTCATCGGCCTCGGATTCCAGATTGCCGAGGGGCCCGAGGTGGAGACCGACTGGTTCAACTTCGAGGCGCTCAACATGCCGCCGTCGCATCCGGCGCGGAGTATGCACGACACGTTCTACGTCGACCATGGTGCACCCGGGTCGACTGTCTTGCGTACCCACACATCGCCGGTGCAGATCCGGGTGATGCAGACGCTCGAGCCGCCGATCTACATGGTCATGCCGGGCCGCGTCTTCCGCAACGAGACGACCGACGCGACCCATCTGGCGGTGTTCCACCAGATCGAGGGTCTCGTCATCGATCGGGGCATCACCCTCGCTGACCTTGCCGGCACCATCGAGCAGTTCACCAGGGCGTTCTTCGGGGAGGGTTTCACGAGTCGCCTCCGGCCGAGTTACTTCCCGTTCACCGAACCATCGGCCGAGTTCGACATCCGCACCCCGAGTGGCACCTGGCTCGAGCTCGGTGGTTGCGGCATGGTCCACCCCAATGTCTTGCGTGCCGGCGGGCTCGACCCCGAGGAGTGGAGTGGTTTCGCCTTCGGCTTCGGGATTGACCGGATGGCGAAGGAACGCCACGGCATCTCCGACGTCCGCGAGATGTACACCAACGACATCCGTTTCATCGAGCAGTTCTGAGGAGTCGCCGTGAAGATCGTCCACTCATGGCTCCGTGAACTTGTCGACGTCGGCGACGACGTCGAGGCCAACGCCGCGCTCTTGAGCGAACTGGGTCTTGCGGTCGACGAGGTGCAGCATGTCGGTGCGACGGTCGAGGGAGTCATCACCGCCCGTGTCGTGCGCACCGAACGACATCCCGATGCCGCCAAGGTGCATCGCGTCTTCGTCGACACGGGCGATGGCGTCGAGCGACATGTCTGGTGTGGCGCGTTCAACATGGAGCCGGGGGATCTGGTGCCTCTTGCGACAGCGGGCACCGTGATGCCCGACGGTCGGGTCATCGAACCCAAGCCGATCCTGGGGATCGCCAGTCAGGGCATGCTCTGCTCGGCTCGCGAACTCGGCCTCGGCGACGATCACAGCGGCATCCTCATCCTGCCGCCCGACGCACCACTCGGCGAGCCCTATGGCGGGGCCCTGGGACTCGTCACCGAGACCGTCTACGTCCTCGATGTCACCCGGAACCGACCTGATGCGCTCGGACATCTCGGGGTTGCCCGCGATCTGGCGGGTCGACTCGGTGTCCCGGTGCGGTGGTCGCCGGTACGGCCGTCGGTCGGAGCGGTGCGTACGGCACCGGTCGAGCTCGAGGCAGGTGACCGGTGCGCGCGGTTCACGACGGTCGTTCTCGGCGGGGTCGTGGTCGGACCCTCGCCCGAGTGGCTCGCGCGTCGTCTCGTCGCCGCAGGGATGCGACCGATCAACAATGTCGTCGATGTCAGCAACTACGTGATGCTCGAGACGAATCAGCCGAATCATGCCTACGACCTCGAGACGCTCGGCGGTGGGGGGTTCCGGGTGCGTCGGGCTCGTGATGGAGAGATGCTGGTCACGCTCGATGGCGTCGAGCGGATGCTGGTGTCGGACGATCTCCTCATCTGCGACGCATCCGATCGGCCGATCGGTCTTGCCGGGATCATGGGCGGTCTCGACACCGAGATCTCTGATGCGACGACGACGATCGCCCTCGAGGCTGCGTGGTTCGAGCCGGCCGGAATCATGCGAACAGCCCAACGACTGGGTCTGCGCAGCGAGGCCTCGGCGCGGTTCGAGCGCGGGGTCGACCCGTTGGGCATCGATGGATCCGTGCAGCGATTCGTCGAGTTGTTGTCGCTCACCTGCCCGTCGCTCGTCGTGCACGACGGTGCCGTCGATGCGAGGTCTGCACACTTCCCGAGACCTGTCGAGATCCAGGTTCGCCCCGAGCGGGTCGGCGCACTGCTCGGCAGGGAGTTCTCGGCGGCGCAGATCACGGCGCTCGTCGAGCCGATCGGCTTTGCCTGTCGCGCCGATGGTGCGCAGCTCGTCGTGACCGCACCGACATGGCGTCCGGACTGTGCGGACGAGATCGACATCGTCGAAGAGGTCGCTCGGATGTTCGGCTACGAGCATCTCGGCCGGACGGTGCCGCGGTCCCCGCTGCCTGGTGGACTCTCGCCCCTCCAACACCGGCGTCGACGTCTGCGCGAGGTGCTGCTCGGCCTCGGGATCAGTGAAGCGATGCCGCATCCATTCCTCGGAGAGGGTGACCTCGCCCGCGCCGGGCTCGAGGATCGGGCGGTCCGGCTCGTCAACCCGCTCGTCGTGGGCGACGACGTGTTGCGCACCTCACTGCGCCCCGGGCTGCTCGGCGCGGTCGCATTCAACGAATCACACCGGGCGACCGGGGTGCGCCTGTTCGAGATCGGCCATGTGTATCCGCCGGGCGACGGCGAGTTGCCCGACGAGTACGAGGCGCTCGGGATCGTGCTCGCAGGTGCCGAGGCCCCCGCTGCCGTGGAGGTCTGGCGCGAGATCGCAGCGGCAATGGGGTGGGGTGCGCGGCTCGACCAGTCGGTCGTGCCAGCGGGTCTGCACCCGGGTCGCTCAGCGACACTCAGTGTGGGGCGCGATGTGATCGGCCGCGTCGGTGAGGTGCACCCCGACGTTCTCGACGCATTCGAGATCGCCGAACGAGTCGCCATCCTCGAGGTCGATCTCGGTGTGATGCTCGCCGTCGAGCCCAAGGTTCCTCAGTGGCGACCGACGAGCCGGTTCCCGTCGGCCGACATGGACCTCGCGCTCGTCGCCCCCGACGACGTGGCCGCCGAGCGGATCGACAAGGCACTGCGCCAGGCGGTCGGCGGGGCACTCGTCGAACTGCGACTCTTCGACGTGTATCGAGGTCGGGGAGTCCCTGAGGGGACGCGCAGCCTCGCCTACCGACTGCGTGTCCAGGCCGCGGATCGGACGCTCACCGACACCGATCTCACCCAGATACGGGATCGGGCGATCGCCGGCGTGGGCAAACTCGGTGTGACGCTGCGCACCTGAGTCGCGTCTGCCGCATCGGCGGACCGGGGTCGGCCGGGTTGAATGTTCATGCGATGAACTGTATGTTCATTCGTCCATGATTCGTGTCGCCATCATCGGTGCATCCGGCTACACCGGCAGCGAACTCCTGCGCCTGTGCGCCCACCACCCCGAGTTCGAGGTCGTCATGGCCACGGGCGACGCCCATGTGGGCGCGTCGGTCGCCGAGTTGTACCCCTCGCTCGCCGCCCGCTATCCCGACCTCGTCTACGGCGCGCTCGAGGTCGACGAGCTCGACACGATCGACGTCGCCTTCCTCGGCCTCCCGCACGAGGCGAGTCTGGCCCTGGTGCCCCGTCTCGTCGGACGGGTGCGGTGCGTCGTCGACCTGTCGGCTGCGTTCCGGTTGAGGGATCCGGCTGCGTATCCGGTCTGGTACGGATTCGAGCACGTACATCCCGACCTCCTGCGCACGGCCGTGTACGGGCTTCCCGAAATACACCGGGCCGAGCTGGTCGGTGCGCCGCTCATCGCGACACCCGGTTGCCACGTCACCGCCGCAACGCTGGCCCTTGCGCCGCTCGTGCGCAGTGGTCATGTCGCGACCTCGGGTGTGATCGTCGACAGCATCACGGGTGTGAGTGGTGCGGGTCGCACCCCCTCGGCCACGACGCACTTCTGCAGCGTCGACGAGAGCGTCGCCGCGTACGGCCTGCTCGATCATCGCCACACGCCGGAGATCGAGCAGGAGGTCGGTGCGCAGGTGCTCTTCACACCGCATCTCGCGCCGATGAACCGCGGCATCCTCGCCACCTGTTACGCAAGGCCAACGGGGTCGTGCGACACGACCGAGGTCCTCGAGGTCCTACGGGAGGCCTATGCCGGTGAGCCGTTCGTCAGGGTGATCGACGGCTCGCCGGCGACCAAGTCGACGCTCGGCAGCAACACGGCCCAGGTGACGGCACGGGTCGACCAGCGGACCGGGACGGTGATGGCGATCTGCGCCATAGACAACCTCACCAAGGGTGCCTCCGGTGGCGCGGTGCAGGCCGCCAATGTCGCGCTCGGTCTGCCCGAGACGCTCGGGCTGCCCATCGTCGGGGTGTTCCCGTGAGCGCGCGGCCAGCAGCCGATCGCGCGGCGGTTCTCGTCGAGGCCCTGCCGTACATCCGGCGCTTCAACGGGCAGGTCGTCGTCGTCAAGTACGGCGGGAACGCCCTGGCAGGGGCGACCGAGGGCGACGCGCTCGCGCTCTTCGCCGAGGACATCGTCCTCATGCATCAGGTGGGGATGCGGCCGGTCGTGGTCCACGGTGGGGGACCACAGATCAGCGACTTGATGCTCCGACTCGGGAAGGTGACCGAGTTCCGCGATGGCCTGCGGGTCACCGATGCCGAGACCGTCGACATCGCCCGGATGGTGCTCGTCGGTCAGGTGAACCCGCAGTTGGTCGCGGCGATCAACGTCCACGGTCCGCTCGCCGTGGGCGTCAGCGGCGGGGATGCCCAGTTGATCGAGGCAACCCCACGAGATCCGGCGCTCGGATTCGTCGGCGACGTCGCTGCGGTGCAGCCGGCGATCCTGCGCAACCTGGTCGACGACGGGTTCATCCCCGTGGTTGCCACGATCGGAGTCGATCGCGGGGGTCAGCCGTACAACATCAACGCCGACACCGTGGCCGGGGCGATCGCTACCTCATTGGGGGCCGAGAAGCTCATCTACCTCACCGACGTCGAGGGACTCCGCCGCACCGCCGACGATCCGTCGACCCTCCTGCGCCAGACCAGCCCGGACGAGCTCGACGAACTGCTCGCGCGCGGATCGATCGTCGGGGGGATGATCCCCAAGGTGACCAGTTGCTCGACGGCGGTGAGGGCCGGCGTGCGCCGGGCACACATCCTCGACGGGCGAGTGCCGCACGTGTTGCTGCTCGAGCTGTTCACCGACGAGGGCATCGGGACGATGATCCGATGAGCGCCCACGGCTTCGACACGGGAGCGCAGCGCGGATGTCCGTTCATGCCGGTGTTCGGTCCGCCGCCGGTCATGTTCGAGCGGGGCTCGGGGACCGAGCTGTGGGATACCGAGGGTCGTCGCTATCTCGACTTCCTCTGCGGCCTGGCGGTGACCTCGCTCGGCCATGCGCATCCGGTCGTCAGCGACGCGCTGTGCCGTCAGAGCACCGAACTACTCCACGTGAGCAACTACTTCGCGAACCCGGTGGCCCTGGGTGCTGCGCAGCGACTCGTGGAGTTGCTCGGCGACGTGACGGGTCTCGACGGTCAGGTGTTCTTCTGTAACAGTGGCGCCGAGGCGAACGAAGCCGCACTGAAGATCGCCCGCAAGTTCGGTGGTCGCGGTCGCCATGTCGTCGTCAGCGCGCTCGGGAGCTTCCACGGGCGCACTCTTGCGACGCTTGCGGCAACCGGACAGCCGGCCAAGCACGAGCCGTTCGTGCCGATGCCCGAGGGATTCCGCCATGTGCCCTTCGACGATGCCGACGCGCTCGAGGCAGCCATCGATCTCTCGGTGGCTGCGGTGATCGTCGAGTCGGTGCAGGGTGAGGGCGGGGTCCGACCGGCGTCTGCCGGCTATCTCCGCAACGTCCGACGGATCTGCGACGACCACGGGATGCTGCTCATCGTCGATGAGGTGCAGACCGGCTTCGCGCGTACCGGCAGGTGGTTCGGGTTCGAGCACGACGACGTGGTCCCCGACGTCGTCACCATGGCCAAGGCCATGGGCAACGGCATGCCCGTGGGCGCCGTGTGGGCCCGCCGGGACGTGGCGGCGGTGATGCGCCCGGGTGACCACGGCAGCACCTACAGCGGCACCGCCATCGCCACGGCGGTCGTCTCCGCGGTGATCGACGAGATGCGCCGGATCGACGCGCCCTGTCTGGCGAGCGACCGCGGCAGCCGACTGGCCGCGCTCGTCGCCGCAGTGCCCGGGGTCAGCGCAGTGCGCGGTCGCGGGCTGCTCCTCGCCGCCGAACTCGAGTCGCCGCTGGCTGCCGGTGAGGTCTGTGCCGCTGCGCTGCGTTGCGGTCTCGTCGTGAACGCCGTCACCTCGACCGCCCTGCGCCTGGCCCCGCCGATCACCGTGACCGACGCGGAGATCGTCGAGGGTGTCGGCCTGCTCGCCACTGCAATCGCCGAGATCTCGACCGGGTCGGTTGCGTCCACGGGAGGAGCCCACTGATGTCACGTCACCTGCTCGATCTCGCGGACCTCTCCGCCTCCGACCTGCGGCGTGTGCTCGCACTGGCGGAGGATCCCGCGCCGACGCGCTCGCTCGCGGGTCGGGGTGTAGCGATGATCTTCGAGAAGCCGTCCAATCGGACCCGTCACTCGACCGAGATGGCAGTGGTGCAGCTCGGCGGCCATCCCGTCTACACACGCGGCGAAGAGGTCGGCCTCGATACACGTGAGACCGTCGAGGATGTGACGCGCGTGCTCGCGGGATACCACGCAGTGATCGCGGCGCGGGTCTTCCATCACGCAGTACTCGACCGGATGGCCGCCGTGAGCGCGGTTCCGGTGGTCAACCTGCTCAGCGATCGGGCCCACCCGCTACAGGCCGTGGCCGATGTCCTGACGATGCAGCAGGTGCACGGGGACCTGCGCGGCGCAACCGTGGCGTACGTCGGTGACTACAACAACGTCACCCGATCCCTCGCGCAGGCCTGTCTGCTCCTCGGTGTGAACGTGTCGCTCGGGTGTCCCCGCGGCTACGACGCAGATGGCGACGAGTTGGACCGCCTCGGTCGACTCGGCACGGCTGCGGGTGCCACGGTGCGCCAGGACGACGATCCGCGCCGAGCGGTCGAGGGGGCGATCGCCGTGCACACCGACACATGGGTGTCGATGGGGAGCGAGCACGAAGAGGCGGAGCGGATGGCAGCATTCGACGGGTTCACGGTCGATGCAGCGTTGCTCGCGTGCGCGGCCCCCGACGCCGGCTTCTACCACTGTCTGCCGGCGCATCGCGGCCACGAGGTTGCGGCCGAGGTGATCGACGGCCCACGGAGCCACGTGATCGCCCAAGCCCACAATCGCATGCACGCCGCACGTGGTGTGCTGGCGTTCCTGACCCAGGAGGTGTGAGATGGCGTCGAAGGTGCAGCGCCAGCAACTGATGTCGCGTCTCGTGACGCGCCACGCGGTGAGCAACCAGGCGCAACTCGTCGACCTTCTCGCCGCCGAGGGCATCGTGGCGACGCAGGCGACCGTGTCGCGCGACCTCGAGGACATCGGGGCGGTGAAGGTGCGTGTGCCGGGGGGCGACGTCGTGTATGCGATCCCCGACTACGAGCCGGCCCGTCTCGCACCCGAGGACCAACTCCGACGGGTGATGGGCGAGTGGGTCGCCGAGGTGCGGTCGAGTGGCAACCTCGTCGTCCTGCGGACGCCACCCGGCTGCGCCCATGTGGTGGCGAGCGCGCTCGACCGGAGCGGGATGGATGGCATTCTGGGCACCGTGGCCGGTGACGACACACTGCTGTGTGTGGCCGAGGAGGAGTCGGGTGGACCGGCGCTGCGCGACCGGCTGCGCGATCTGGCGGGTCTGTCGTGAACGCCGACCAGCACCTCTGGCACGGCCGTTTCGATCGTGGACCGGCCGATGAGCTGATGGCGTACACCGAGAGCCTCGAGTTCGACCGCTTGCTGTGGGCCGACGACATCGCCGGATCGCTCGCCCACGTGACGATGCTGGTCGAAGTCGGTCTGCTCGATGCGGACGAGGGACGACAGGTCGTCGACGCGCTCCATGTGGCAGCCGCCGAGCTCGGCGAGGGGATCTTCGAGTTCCGGCCGTCCGACGAGGACATCCACACCGCGATCGAACGTCGGGTCACCGAGCTGGCCGGCGCGGCCGGCGCGAAGTTGCACACGGGTCGCAGCCGCAACGACCAGTCGGCCACCGACGTGCGTCTTTGGCTGCGACGTGAACTGATGGTCGTCGCCCGGCGGGTCGTAGATCTCCAGACGACGTTGCTGCGTCGCGCCGAGGAGGCCGGTGACCTCTACCTGCCGGGATACACACATCTCCAGCGGGCTCAGCCGGTGC
This sequence comes from Ilumatobacteraceae bacterium, assembly GCA_046086305.1. Lineage (GTDB taxonomy): Bacteria > Actinomycetota > Acidimicrobiia > Acidimicrobiales > Ilumatobacteraceae > UBA668. Next base: position 4,080 of record JBJSXI010000026.1, on the reverse strand, counting down.
TGCTCGCGCATCACCTCCTCGCACACGGGTGGTCGCTCGGTCGTCAGGTCGATCGGATCCTCGACGCACTCGAGAGGATCGATGTGTCGCCCCTCGGTGCCGGCGCGCTCGCAGGATCCTCGCTGCCGCTCGATCCCGACCGGACCGCCGCGCTACTCGGCTTCTCCGGGAGGTTCGAGAACTCACTCGACGCCGTCGGTTCACGCGATCACGTCGCCGAGGCGCTGTTCGTGCTGACGCTCGTGGCGATCGACCTGTCGCGGATCGGAGAGGAGGTGGTGCTGTGGACGACCGAAGAGTTCGGCTTCGCCCGACTCGACGATGCCTACGCCACCGGCAGCTCGATGCTCCCGCAGAAGAAGAACCCCGACATCGCAGAGTTGGCGAGGGGGAAGGCCGGCCGCCTCATCGGTGGCCTGGCTGGATTCCTCGCCACGATGAAGGGACTTCCACTCAGCTACAACCGTGACTACCAGGAGGACAAGGAGCCGCTGTTCGACGCAGTACGCCAGGTCGGACGGGGTCTGGTTGCCATGGACGGACTGCTGTCGACCATCGAGTGGGTCCCCGAGCGGATGCGCGCCGCAGCCGATGTCGAAACGACCTCGGCGACCGATCTCGCCGAATGGCTCGTGACCCGAGGGATGCCCTTCCGGGAGGCGCATGCACTGGTGGGTGGTCTGGTCCGTCGCGCCGTTGCCGGCGAGGCGCCGCTGCATGATCTCGTGGCGAATGATCCTGCGTTCGGCGCCGAGGCCGCCGATCTCGTCGCGCCGGGGGTTGCAGTCCGGCGTCGGACCACCAAGGGCGGAGCCGGCCCGGTGCCGGTGCGCGAGCAGGTCGAGCGATATGTCCTGAGGCTCGCCGAACTGCGGGCTGCCGTCTCGGCCGACCACGGCTGATCCGACCGAGCAGTCGTTCGGTTCACGACGACTCGGCCCACCGGAGCGTCGAGCCGTGAGGATGCATCGTCGCGATGCGCCGGACCGATCGACGACCTGACCGCCATGTGACGAGTGAGACCACCGTGATCGACTCCGGCGGTGAGGTGGTGGGGATCGGGAGGCCAGGTGTGTCGGCCGGGCTCTCGAGGATCAGCCACGACAGGTCGTCGTGGCGGCCGAAGGTCTCGAGTTCATCGACGAATCTGCGTCGTGCTCCCTCGTCGAGGTAGGCGAGGGTCCAGCTGGTGAGCACCACGGGATGTCCGAGTGCGCATCGCTCCTCGAGCACCCCTGCGATGTCCTCGACGGCGTCCGCGACGCGCAGCTCTGGCCGAGTCGTTCTGGCCAGCGCGATCGCAGCCAGGAGGCGTTCGCGTCGGCCGGTCTCCTCCGGCCACATACAAGCCTCGAGCCACCTGACGGCATCGGGGTCGTCGAGATCGACGGGCGCACGGTCCAGGCCGAGTGTGGCGCGTGGGGCAACGACCTCGTGAGGAAGCCCGACCTCACGTGCCGCACCACTCGTCGCGCAGGTGATCCGCACCGGTGCGTCGGCACCGATCCACGGCTCATCGTCATAGCGGTAGGCGTAGTGGTGGAAGTTCAACAGGAGGCCTGCGCTGGCGCCGACCTCGACGAGGCTCGTCGCACCGACCTCACGATGGATTGCACCGTGGACAGGCACGATGGCCGCGCAGCGCCCGACCTCGTTGGTCTGTACGGAGCGAGTGGTGATCAGTCGATGGAGGTCGTTGCGGTGGCGGTCGACGAGGAGGTGGAGTTCCCTCACGGGGTCGGTCGAAGGATGGCTGGCCGATGCGAAGTGGGCACCGAGCTCGCCTCCGTGACCTTCGAGGACCAGGTGGTGGACCGCAGCGAACAGCAGCACCGGTCGCCGCTGGTCGGGCGGTGCGTCGTCGAGCAGGCCGAGCAGCATCGCATCGTCAGCGATTGCGGTGGCGAGCCGGCCATAGAGCGGCGAGCGGTGTGCGGCGGTCTGGGCAAACTCGCGGAACTGTCCGGCGAGGTCGATCCGGGAGGTCACGGGGCGACGCTATCCCTGCCGTCACGAGGGATTCCGTGGTGGGCGTGGCAACATTGCCGTTCTATGGATCTGCTCGCCGATCTCGAGGCCCGCGGCCTCGTGCACGACTCCACCGACCGCGAGGCGCTGCGTGCCCGCCTCGGCAGCGGCCCGCTCGGGTTGTACATCGGCTTCGACCCGACCGCTGATTCGCTCCACGTCGGCCACCTCGTCGGCCAACTGCTGATGCGCCGCTTCCAGGTGGCCGGTCACCGTCCGTTCCCGCTCGCCGGAGGTGCCACCGGGATGATCGGCGACCCCGGCGGCCGGAGCGAGGAGCGCAACCTGCTCGATCCGGCGACGCTCGAGCACAATGTGGCGTGCATCGAGGCGCAGTTGCGTCGCTTGCTCGATTTCGAGCCTGGACCGTTCGCGGCAACCCTCGTCAACAACGCCGAGTGGACGGCACCGGTGCGCGTCCTCGACTTCCTGCGCGATGTGGGCAAGCACTTCACGATCAACCACATGCTCGCCAAGGACTCCGTGCGCAGTCGGGTCGAGAGTGAGCACGGCATCTCGTACACCGAGTTCAGCTACATGCTCCTGCAGGCCAACGACTTCCGGCATCTGCACGAGACCTACGGTGTCGAGCTTCAGGCGGGGGCGAGCGACCAGTGGGGGAACATCACCTCCGGCGTCGAGCTGGTCCGGCGTCGACTCGGCTCGGCGGTGCATGGGATGACCCACCCACTCATGGTGAAGGCCGACGGGTCGAAGTTCGGCAAATCGGCCACGGGCACGGTGTGGCTCGACCCGGACAAGACGAGCCCCTACCGGTTCTGGCAGTTCTGGGTGCAGGTCGATGACGCGATGGTCGCAACGTACCTGCGGATGCTGAGCATGCGCCCGCTCGCCGAACTCGAGCAGCTCCTGAGCGAGCACCTCGTCGCACCCGAACGGCGCGTCGCCCAGCGGGCACTCGCCAACGAGCTCACCGTGCTCGTGCATGGCGGCGCTGCGGCTGCGGCGGCAACGGAGGCAGCCGAGGTGCTGTTCGGCGCTGACCCGCTGACCGCCTCTGCCGACGCGCTCGCCGCGGTTGCCGCCGAGGTGCCCTGCGTCGAGCTCGCCGATGGGGTCGACGGGGTGCGGGTCCACGAGGTGCTCGTGAGCGCCGGCGTCGCGGCCTCCAACAGTGAAGTGACGCGCCTGCTGCGCCAGGGAGCCGTGCGGGCCGGTGCCCGTGTCCTCGGTGAGGACGGCCTGCTCACGGCGGCTGATGTCCTCACCGGCGGCATCGTGCTGATCCGCAAGGGAAAGCGCGAGTTCGTCGTCGGAAAAGTTCCCGCACGGGGTTGATCCGAGCGGCGCGCGGCCGATATGGTTGCGATCCGCCTCGTCAGAGCCTCTGGCACTGCGAGGAGGCACCTCCAGCGGTTCCGCCGCTGCGTGCCCCGATCGGATCCGATGGATCCGTCGGCTCCTTGAAAACGGAAGAGAAGACTGAACGCCAGTGCGGGCAGCAGATCGAGCGGCATCCGCCGTTCGAGTTGCTGTCTGTCAATTTCAATGGCCACGTTCGCGTGGCCGAATACAGTCAGATCTGGATGCGGTACGCATATGTTTTCCCATATGTGGCATCCAGCTCGACAGCGATCGGTCCATTTCCTCCGGGAAATGGGCAGGTTTTCGTTGGAGAGTTTGATCCTGGCTCAGGACGAACGCTGGCGGCGTGCTTAACACATGCAAGTCGAACGGGATCCATGGTGTAGCAATACACCGGAAGATCTAGTGGCGAACGGGTGCGTAACACGTGAGGAACTTGTCCCGGTCTCTGGGATAACAGTTGGAAACGACTGCTAATACCGGATGCCGTCGGCGTCTCGCATGGGATGCTGACGAAAGGGTTACCGGATCGGGAGAGCCTCGCGGCCTATCAGCTCGTTGGTGGGGTAACGGCCTACCAAGGCTTCGACGGGTAGCTGGTCTGAGAGGATGATCAGCCACACTGGGACTGAGACACGGCCCAGACTCCTACGGGAGGCAGCAGTGGGGAATCTTGCGCAATGGGCGAAAGCCTGACGCAGCAACGCCGCGTGCGGGAAGAAGGCT
>JBJSXI010000025.1:0-5588 GCA_046086305.1 Ilumatobacteraceae bacterium | reverse complement strand
GTGAACTCGGTCTACCCACTCACGACGTCGACCTATGCACACAACTTCCCGCCGAGTGAGATGGGGCGACGCGTCGGCTGGGGGATGGCGCTGAAGGTCCTGGTGGCTGCAGTGTTCGGTCTGGCGATCGGCCAGATCCTCACCGTGCGGCTCGATCTGTGGTGGTCGGTGGTCGCTGCGGCGGGGATGATGATGTTGGTGATGGCGGCGCTCGAGCGCCGGATGCCGAGTGCACCACTGGCCCGATCAGAGGTCGAGCACCGTCGGGTCCTGCCGCACTTCGATCTGCTCGGCGAGGACCGCCAACTGCGCCTCACGATCATCGCCTGGATGCTGATGGGCTTCGGGAACTTGATGCTGCTGCCGTTGCGCGTGGAGTATCTCGCCCGGCCCCAGTACGGCATCGATGCCGACCCTCGACGGATCGCGTTGATCACGGTGGTCGTTCCATCGGCAGTGCGTTTGGTGATGATGCCCGTGTTCGGTGTCGTGTTCGACCGGCTGAGTTTCTTCGCCAGCCGGATTCTCGTGAATGTCCTGTTCGCGGCGTACGTCGCCGCCTTCTTCACCGGGACGAGCAGCTTCGGCCTGTACGCGGGTTCGGTGATCCTCGGGGTGGCTGCCGCGGGCGGTGACCTGATGTGGAGTCTGTGGGTGACGAAGTTCGCGCCACCTGACCGCACGGCCGACTACATGGGCCTGCACACGTTCTTCACCGGTGTTCGTTCATTCCTCGCCCCACTCGTCGGTTTTGCGATCGTGGGTCAGGTGTCGCTCACATGGATCGCCGTCGGTGCTGCGGTGCTGATGCTGCTCGCGTCGTCGATCCTCGTTCCCGAGATGCGTGCGGAACGATCGGCACGCCGAGGCGTGGTGATCGGGGCATGAGGAGTCACGCCACCGCCGTCTCGATACCGAGCCCTGTCCGTGGGCGTCGGGCAGGTATCGCCGCTGTGCTGTGCGCCAACCTGTTCTGGTCGTTCGGCGGGGTCCTCGGCAAAGCCGCCGACGCCGGCGGTGTGGTGTTGTCGTTCTGGCGGATGTGGATCGCCACCGGGTTGATGGCGATCGTGGTCCTCGTGTCGGGTCGCCGTCCGTCGTTCATCGACCTTCGGAGGGCCGCGCCGCTCGGGGTGCTGTTCGGCCTCAACATCTGTGCGTTCTTCACGACGTTGCAGTACCTCAGCATCGCAGTCACCCTCGTCATCGGTGCCCTCACACCGGTGGTGGCCCTCCCCATCGCGGTCGTCGTCCTTTGCGAACGACTGACGGCGGTGAAGGTGATCTGCGCCGTACTCGCCATCGGCGGTGTGATCGTCTCGATCCTCAGCGCGCCATCGGGACCCGGTGATACGCCGAACACCGGTGCGGGCTATGTCTGGGCGGTGGTCTCGCTGCTGCTGTGGGTCGGGTACCTGCTCGTCGCCAAGCGGGTCCGTTCGAACGTCGACACCATCCCGTTCATGTTCGTCATGTCGTTCGTCGGTGCGCTCACCCTGTCGATCGTCGTCCCCGTCGTCGGCGAGGATCTCGGTCGTTTGCGGGGAACGGGCTGGTTGTGGGCGGCGCTCCTCGCGATCGGTCCGGGTCTGATGGGCCACAGTCTCTTGGTCTGGGCCCAGCCGCGGGTCGATGCGTCGGTGTCGTCGTTACTGATCCAACTCGAGCCGATCGGTGCGTCGATCGCTGCGTGGGTCCTGCTCGGTGAGCGGATGACACTCGGTCAGGGCATCTCGATGACGGTCGTGATCGGCGCGCTCGGGGTCCTTGCGCAGCGCGAGGCCCGAGAGGTCGACGTCGCACTCGACGAGGCGCTCGCCTGACGCGTCAGCGCTCCTCGATGCGCACCGAGAGGATGTCGATCGGCTCGATCGGCGGCCCGTCACCAGGATTGGCGACCTCGTCGAGCAGCGCGAGTACTCCGAGGTCGTCATCCTCGACCTGTCCGAACAGCGTGTAGCGGGGTGGGAGGCGTGTGCCATCAGAACCGGTGATGAAGAAGAACTGACTCCCGTTGGTGTTCGGACCCGCATTCGCCATCGCCAACGAACCGATGCGGTACGGCTCGATGGCGTCGAGCTCGTCGGCGAACTCGTACCCGGGTCCGCCAGCACCTGTCGCCGTCGGATCTCCGCACTGGACGACGAACGTGCGGATCGCCCGATGACACGTGGTGCCGTCGAAGTACTTCGAGCGGGCGAGGTTGACGAAACTGTTCACCGTCGTGGGTGCGATGTCGGGCCGCAGGATGACGGTGATGGTGCCGTAGTTCGTCTCGATCGTGGCCCGGTAACTCTTGCCGTCGCGCAGGCACATCGGCGGTGCGGCGGTGAACTCGACGATGCGTGTCGGCGAACCCTCCACCGGCGAGCAGCCATCGGGGAGCGGCGCAGTCGTGTCGGCGGCGGTGCCGGGCGCGTCGCCGCACGCGGACAACCCCAGCAACAGACCCAGCAGCGCAGCCGTCGCGCCGGTGCGTGCAGTTCGGGTGGATGGTGACGACCACGGGAGTCGGGGATGTTGCATGCCGAGACTGTGGCACGGTCGACGGCAGGCTGCGGTTCATCCCCCCTTCTACCCATCGGTAACCTGCCCGGATGCAGCACATCCTCGACGCCATCGACGCCGGGGCATCGGCGGAGGAGTTCGCCGCGCTCCCCATCCCCGACTCGTATCGGGCCGCTCATGTCCTTCGAGCCGATGAGGAGATGTGGAACGGTGTCGCCTCACGCGACAAGGACCCGCGTCGCAGTCTGCACATCGGTGAGGTCCCCACTCCGGCCCTCGCGCCAGACGAGGTGTACCTGGCGGTGATGGCGAGCAGCGTCAACTTCAACACCGTCTGGACGAGCATCTTCGAGCCGATCAGTACGTTCAATTCGCTCCGTCGGCTTGCTCGGGAGAGTGAATGGGCGGCTCGTCACGATCAGCCCTATCAGGTCGTGGGAAGTGATGCCGCCGGTGTCGTGTTGCGCGTCGGTTCGGCGGTGCGGAACTGGCAGCCGGGTGACAGGGTCACCGTGCACTGCAACCATGTCGATGATCAGGATCCGAGCGCGCACGACGACTCGATGCTCGCATCGAACCAGCGCATCTGGGGCTACGAGACGAACTTCGGTGGACTCGCCGACCTCGCCGTCGTCAAGGCGAATCAGTTGATGCCCAAGCCAGCCCACCTCACGTGGGAGGAGGCCGCGGTGAATGCGCTGTGCAACAGCACGAGCTATCGAATGCTCGTCAGCCGCAACGGTGCACAGATGAAGCAGGGTGACGTCGTGTTGATCTGGGGTGCCACCGGAGGGATCGGCGCGTACGCAACCCAGTACGTGCTCAATGGTGGTGGCATCCCGGTGTGCGTCGTCAGCTCGGCCGACAAGGCAGAGATCCTCCGTTCGATGGGTGTCGAACACATCATCGATCGGTCGGTGGCCAACTATCGGTTCTGGAAGGACGAGCACACCCACGACGAGCGCGAGTGGCGCCGTCTCGGCGCCGACATCCGCGATCTGTGCGGCGAGGATCCCGACATCGTGTTCGAGCACCCGGGCCGCTCAACGTTCGCCGCGTCGATGTATGTCGCGAAACGTGCGGGCACCGTGGTCACCTGTGCGGCGACGAGCGGCTACATGATGGAGTTCGACAACCGGCACTTCTGGATGCGCCTCAAGCGACTCGTCGGATCGCACTTCGCCAACTACAAGGAGGCATGGGAGGCGAACCGACTCATCGGTAAGGGGATGATCCATCCCGTCATGAGCCGTGCCTTCCCGCTCGTCGAAACCGGTGAGGCGGCGTACCAGGTGCACCACAACCTCCACGAGGGCAAGATCGGGGTGCTGGCCCTTGCGCCGAGCGAGGGTCTCGGGGTCACCGACCCAGAACTGCGCGAGCGGCTCGGCAACCACCTCCATCGCTTCCGGCGCTGACCGGCACGGCAGGCGCGCGTCCCGGTCGGTCTGGTTCACTGTGGTCATGATCCTCACCGAGATCGACCACATCGCCATCGCCGTACGCGACCTCGAGGCTGCGATCGCCTACTACGAGGAGGCGTTCGGTGCCGTCGTCCACCACCGCGAGATCGTCGAGAGCGACGGCGTCGAAGAAGCCCTGGTGAAGGTCGCCGACAGCTACATCCAACTCACTGCGGCAACGCGGCCCGACAGCCCGATCGCCCGCTCGATCGAGAAGCGCGGCGAGGGACTGCACCATGTGGGATCGCGTCGCCAACTGTCAGGAAGCGCTCGACGCGATGATCGCGGCAGGTGCGACACCCATCGACCGGGCCCCACGTCCGGGCAGTCGGGGGACGACCGTCGCCTTCATCCACCCCAAGGGCAGCTTCGGCACGCTCATCGAACTGGTGCAGGAGAATCCCGACAACCAGCACTGACCGCGCGGCGGATCACACTGTGAGGACGAGTCCCTTCAGGTACTCGGCCTCGGGGAAGTCGAGCAGGATTGGGTGATCCTCGGGTTGGTGGAGTCGGCCGACGATGTGCACGCTGCGTCCCGCATCGAGGGCTGCGCCAGCGACGACCTTCTGGAACAGGTCGGCCGACATCGCACCACTGCACGACCATGTCATCAGACACCCGCCGGGGGCGAGCAACTTGATCGCCAACAGATTGAGGTCCTTGTAGGCACGTGTGGCCCTGTCGAGGTGGCGTTCGCTGGCGGCGAGCTTCGGTGGATCGAGCAGGATCAGATCGAAGGATCGGGCTCGATCGCGCAGCCCGCGCAGGGCGCTGAACGCGTCGGCTTCGAGCAACTCGCCGATCTCGACCCCGTTGAGGGTCGCGCTGTGCCGGGCGATGGCGTGCGCCGGTCCGGACGAATCGATCGAGAACACGGCCTCCGCACCACTCGCCGCAGCGACCACACTGAACGCGCCCGTGTAGCTGAACACATTGAGCACCCGTCGACCCTCGGCCCACTCGGCGACGGCATGTCGCCCGTGTCGCTGGTCGAGGTAGAAGCCGGTCTTGTGCCCGTTGACAACATCGACCGGAAAGCGGAACTGGCGCTCGTGGGCGACGAGATCCGCAGGGGGAAGGCCGCCGTGGAGGACCCCTGACCGTGGCTCGAGGCCTTCGCGCTGTCGGGCGTCGGTATCGCTGCGTTCGTAGACATCGGTGACGCCGACCAGTGACGACACCGCCTCGGCGACTGTGCCTCGCCATCGTTCTGCTCCTGCGCTGGTGAACTGGCACACGGCGACCGAGCCGAATCGGTCGACGATCACACCGGGAAGTCCGTCGGACTCGGCAAAGACCACCCGGTGCGAATCGGTCGAGTCGCGTCGACTGATCATGTTGCGGCGGGCAGCTGCCTCGACGACACGTGTGGCAATGAACCGTTCATCGACCGCGGTGTCGTCGTCGAAGGTCCACATCCGTGCCCGCAACTGTGACTCGGGGCTGTAGGCCGCGCGTCCGAGCACGGTGCCGTCGTGGGCGACCACGACGACGGTGTCACCACTCGCCGCTGACCCCTCGACTCGGTCGACTGCACCACTGAACACCCATGGATGGCGGCGGAGGATCGAACGTTCGCGGCCGCGATGCAGTCGAAGCACGGGTTCGCGACGC
>JBJSXI010000024.1:0-15733 GCA_046086305.1 Ilumatobacteraceae bacterium | reverse complement strand
CGCACGCCGCGAGGATGTCGTCATCGTCGGCGACGACGTCGTCGGGCGGGAGACCTCCGTCCTTCTGGCTCAGACTCATCGAGCCGCGCGTCGGGTGGAATCGCATCCCGAGTTCGCGAGCCGCGGCGATCTCGGCGGAGTGCAGATCACCCGCACCGCGCGGATGCAGATAGAGGTGATCGGTGCTCGTCGTGCAGCCCGACAGGGCCAGTTCGGCCAGCCCGACGAATGCGCTCGCATACACCGACTCCTCGTCGATCGCCCGCCACAGCGGGTAGAGCGATTGCAGCCACCCGAACAGCGGCTTGTCGGTCATCGCCGGCAGGGCCCGGGTGAGGTTCTGGTACATGTGGTGGTGGGTGTTGATCAGCCCCGGCGTCACCAGACAATCGGTCGCATCGATCATCTCGCGGGCCGCTGGCGGCGCGTCGGTGCTACCGCCCACCGCCTCGACGAACCCGTCGGTGATGGCGACCCACCCACCCGCCAGTTCGCGGCGCGCCGGGTCGAGTGCGGCGACGAGTCGAGCACCACGGATGAGCAGATCGGCCATGTCGTTCCCCGTCACGCGCCCGGTGCCGGCGCAGCGAGCGACTCGAGGATCGCGCGCACGTCGTCGATGGTGGTGCGAGGGTTCACGATGCACACCCGCAGCACGGTGTCACCCGCCCACGAGGTCGGGACGACGAACGCCTCCCCCGATGCCAGTAACGCATCGCTCCACCGCTGATAGTCGGCTGGTGTCCATCCCCTGCGCGTGAACAGCACCACACTCAACTCGGGCTCCATCACCAACTCGAGGTGCTCGGCACCATCGATCAGGCGGGCGGTCTCGCGAGCGATGTCGAGGGTCACCTCGACCGCATCACAGTACGCGTCGGTGCCATAGGTGGCGAGGCTGAACCAGAACGGCAGTCCGCGTGCCCGCCGCGACAGGTGGTGGGCGTAGTCGCTCGGATTCCACTCGTTGCCGTGCAGGACATCGAGGTACTCGGCGTACTGGGTGTGCGCACGACGCGCCTCGTCGGGTTCGCGGTACACGAGCGCGCAACAGTCGAACGGCGCAAACAGCCACTTGTGCGGGTCGACGATGAAGCTGTCAGCACGCTCGATCCCCGCATAGCGAGGTCGCACACTCGGCGCAGCGAGGCCCGCGGCGCCGTATGCACCGTCGACGTGGAACCACGTGTCGAGATGTGCGGCAACATCGGCAACCGCGTCGAGTGGATCGATGACCCCGGCATTGGTGGTGCCCGAAGTGGCCACGATGGCGAACACCCGGTCACGATCGTCGGCAGGAAGTTCATCGACGAGACGCCGCAGTGCAGCGGCGTCGAGACGTCCCGATTCATCGGTCGCCGCCTCGGCGACATCGATATCCATGGCACGTGCGGCAGCGGCGACGCTGCTGTGCGCGCCCTGCGACGCGAGGAGCAGCCCACGTGTGCGGTCGTGACGGCCCTCGGCCCGGCGGCGCCAGCGTGACCGGGCGGCGATCAGGGCGCTCAGGTTGCCCGCCGTGCCACCACTGACGAACACCCCACCTGCACTGGCAGGGAACCCGGCGAGATCAGCGAGGTAGCGCAGGGCCTCGTTCTCGGCGAACACCGCACCGGCGCCCTCGAGCCACGAGCCGGCGTAGATGCTGCTCGCACCGACGACGAGGTCGAACAGGATGCTCGCTTCGGTCGGCGCCGCCGGCACGAACGACAAGAACCGCGGATGATCCACCGAGATGCACGCCGGAGCCAGAACGTCGCCGAACACGCGCAGCGCCTCGAGACCACCGAGGCCCCGCGGGGTGATCGTCCGGCCGGCCATGGCTCGCAGTTCGTCAGCCGGACGCGGCGCGTCGAGCGGAGGTGGGTCGAGGCGGATCCGATCGATCGCATAGCGAACGACCGCTTGGGTGAGGATCTCGGCGGACGCGTCGTGGGAGTGCATCGACCCCGCCTTCGGGTCAGTAGTTCACGTCGAGCAGCTCGCTGCCCTCGTGCCGGTCGGCTGCATCGCGATCGAGCACCCATCCGAAGAGTCCGGCGATCACTGCCGAACCCATCAGGGCGACCACGGGGAACAACAGCAACACGACGATGATCGCGATGGCACCGGGCACGAGGGTCACCCTAGTGGCTTGTAGGCCCAGGCCTCGATCTCCACCGACCCACCGGCGGGCAGGGCGGCGACGCCGATGGTGCTGCGGGCCGGACGATGTGTGCCGAACCCCTCGACGTAGGCCCCGTTGAACTCGGCGAAGGTGCCCATGTCGGTGAGGAAGCACAGGGTCTTGGCGACATCGGCGAGCTCGGCGCCCATGGTGGCCAGCTGCGCCCGCAGGTTGGCCACCGCCTGGGTGGTCTGCGCTGCGACACCACCCTCGACGAGTGCACCATCGCGCAGGCCGAGCTGCCCGCTGACGATGATCCAGTCGCCGGCGCGCACGACAGGGGTATAGGGACCGATCGGAGTGCTCATGTGCGCAGCGTAGGCCAGCGCTCGGGGAACCCGGCATGGCGCCATGCGGCGATCGCCACGGCGACGAACGCCGCATCCGAGCCGTTCACCGCCGGGCCCTCCGACGGCTCGAGATGCACCTCGATCGTCGGCATGTCGACGGCTCGCAACACCCCGAAACTGCGCACGGTGACATCGAGTGGTGTGCCCGCCTCGTCGACGCCCACCGCCTCACTGCGCACCCACCCGAGAGCCATGGCCGCTGCGCCGACCACGTAACTGCGCAGGACGACGTCGTCGAGCGCGTCGCCGCAGGCGACATGCACGCGCACGGTGCCGTCGGGGGCGATGTCGGCGTGGGCGGTCGCGCCCGAGGGTGCCCGGACCACGGGTACGTCGAGCAGCGCGAGGGCCTCGGCCCAGCCAGCCGCGCGCACTGCGGCCGATGTGGGCGGGCCAACCACATCGACCTCGTCGACGACGAGCCCTGGCGCGACCGCCTCGATCGCCGCGGCGATGCCGGGGGTGCGCGCGACGCGCAAGATGCCCGTGCCGTCGGCCCGCACACCTCCGGCGACCGGGGGCCGCTTGGCGCCATGTCGCACGGCGTCGTCGCGTGAATGGGCGACGATCACCGGGCGGCCATGGAGGTCGGCGAGTCGGCGCGCCTCACGGCCGAGGGCGACGAGTTCACCAGGCGACTTCGCGCCGAACGCGCCACCGTTGGCGAGTTCGCACACCGGATCGTCGCCGGGGCGACACCATGCCGCCGCCGGCTCGAGATACGCCGGCTCGACCCATGTGGTGCGCAGCGTGCGCACCCAGTCACCCTCGGGCACCTCGAGCGGCCAGCGCAGCGGTTCGGTCGTGCGTCGACCCTGCACCCTGCCCGCGACACGACGTGCATCGTCGAGTGACTCGGCAACGTGCCACTCACCGTCGGCGCCAAGCACTGCGACGAGTGCATCGAGCGGTGCGGTGTCGCACGGGAAGCCGCTCCGACCGAGTGCGGCGTCGACGGCGATGCGTTGCGGCACGCCACCCTCGATCGCCGCACGCTGCGCGGCGAGGCGAAGGTCGCGTCGCTGCGGTGCGTCCACTGTCACCGCCTCGACGATGGTGTTCCATCCGGTGCACCGACACAGGTGGGCGAGCAGGGCATCACGCACCCGGCCCTCGCTGCGTGCATCCGGGTCGAGCGCGGCGAGGCGCATGATGATCCCCGGCGTACAGAAGCCGCACTGGCTCGCCCCGGTCGCAACGAACCGCTCGGCCCATGCGTCGGCGTCGGCAAGTCCCTCGAGCGTGGTCACTGCACGACCTGCGATGCGCGTCGCCGGCGTGACACACGACACCCGCGGTGCGCCGTCGACCCACACGGTGCAGCAGCCGCACTGTCCCTGCGGGCTGCACCCGTCCTTCGCCGAGCGCACCCCCAGCCGATCGCGCAGCACCTCGAGCAACGAACCACGCGCATCGGGCACGGAGACGACGCTGCCGTTGAGCACGAACTCGAGCGGCACGTCGCCACCCTCGCACGCCAGACGATCGGCATGCAACGCCACTACCGTTGCCGCCATGGTGCACACCCTCCCGGTCCTCGGACGGCGTCGACTTCTCACCGGTGTCGGCGGCACGATCGGCGCGACCCTTCTCGTCGCCGCATGCGGCGACGGCGGCGACTCCGGAGAAACCGGACCATCGACGACATTGACCCCCGGCCCGTCGACAGGCTTCGGGCTCGTCCAGCGATTCCCCAACGAGAACCTCATCGTGCCCGGCGATGTTCGACTGCCGATCTCGCTCACCGACGGGCAGAACCTGCTCACCGAGGGGCCCGACCGTCTCGTCGGATGGATCGAGACCTTCGACGGCACACGTGTGGCCACGGTCGATGCATTACGGCGCGATCAGGGCATCGAGATCCCCTACTGGGACGTGCGCGCCACACTCGAGCAGGCCGTCATCCACACACTGCGCGTCGAGGGTGACGATGGCTACGGCGCGACGTTCGAGGTGTGGGATCCCGGCAATGTGACGACGCCGCTCACCGGCACGCCGCTACCGCCGTTCGACACCCCGACGGTCGACGACCACCGCGGGGTCGAGCCGTATTGCTCGCTCAGCCCCGCACCGTGTCCGCTGCACGAGGTGACGCTCACCGAGGCGTTGGCGAGCGGTCGACCGGTGGTGTATCTCGTCGGCACACCGGCGCACTGCACGACCGGCACCTGCGGCCCCGGCCTCGAACTGCTCGTCGCCGAACACGAACGACTCGGTGATCGCGTCGTCATGGTGCACGCCGATGTGTACGCCGATGATGCGGCGACCACGATCGCCCCGGCAGTCACTGCACTCGACCTCGCGTACGAACCCGTGATCTACCTGTGCGATGCCTCGGGGGTCATCGTCGATCGCCTCGACGCGGTGTGGGACGGCGGCGAGCTGCGCGAGCGGCTCGACCTGCTCGTCGGCTGAGGTGGGTCAGCTGAAACTCTGACCGCAGCCGCACGTGCGGCTCGCGTTCGGGTTGGTGATCGCGAAGCCGGCCTGGTTGAGGCCGTCCTTGTAGTCGAGCGTCGCACCGAGCAGCAGCTGCGCCGATGCCGAGTCGACGACCACCTGGACATTGCCGTAGGTGGCGGTCTCGTCGTCGGTCGCGATGTCGCTGTCGAAGAACATCTCGTACGAGAAGCCACTGCATCCACCCGGACGCACCGCGACGCGCAACGCCATGTCGGCGGCGCCCTCGGCGTCGAGCAGTTCCTTGACCTTGCTGGCAGCAGCGTCGGTGAGGGTGATCACGTCGGTCCTCCGGTCGGTGGGCGTGTAGCGGTCGATGGGCGTGTGGCGGTCGGCGCCACAAGGGGAACACTATCCCGAATTACCGTAGTATGCACTTCGTGATTCCCGACCCGCGGACCCCTCCCCCCACCGCCGAGGCGATCACCGAGATGCTCCGGGCGGTCATCGACCCCGAGCTCGGCGCCGACATCGTCTCGCTCGGCATGGTGCCCGGGGTGACCGTCGCCCCCGACGGCACCGTCACGGTGGGTATCAAGCTCACCATCGGCGGCTGCCCGCTGCGGGCGCAGATCAAGCGCGACGTCGAGACCCGAGTCGCCGTGCACCCCGGGGTGACCGATGTGCGCATCGACTGGGGTGAGATGACCAGCGACGAGCGCAGCGAGGTGATGCTGAAGGCCCGCTGGAACGCTCGTGAGAACGCCCCCGACACCGCAGTGCCCACCACGTGCCGCATCCTCGCCGTGGCGAGCGGCAAGGGCGGCGTGGGCAAGAGCTCGGTCACCGTGAACCTCGCTGCCGCGGTGGCCGCACAGGGATTCACCGTCGGCGTCCTCGATGCCGACATCTGGGGCTTCTCGGTCCCCCGGCTGCTCGGCATCGACGAGCCGCTCGAAGCCGAACGCGTCGACGACCGCCCGCGCATCATGCCGAACGTGAAGAAGGTCGGTCGGGGCACGTTGAAGGTGGTCAGCACCGGGTTCCTCGTCGGCGAGGACACCGCGCTGATGTGGCGCGGGCTGATGCTCACCAAGGCCGTCGAGCAGTTCCTCAACGACGTCCACTGGGGCGAACTCGACTACCTGTTCATCGACATGCCACCCGGCACGGGTGACGTGCAGATGGGATTGGCCCGCATGCTGCCGCGCACCGATCTGCTCATCGTCACTACGCCGGCGCTCGCTGCGCAGAAGGTGGCGGCCCGCGCCGCCGACATGGCGCGACGCAGCTTCCTGCGTGTTTGCGGCGTGATCGAGAACATGAGTGCCTTCGTGTGCGAGCACGGCACCGCGCATCCGGTGTTCGGATCCGGTGGCGGACAACTGCTCGCCGATGAGATCGGCGTCCCGCTGCTCGGCCAGGTGCCCATCGAGGCAGCGGTCGCCGCGGGTGGCGACGCAGGCGAGCCCGTCGCCATCGGCGGAACCGGTCCTGCGGCCGACGAGTTCCGAGCGATCGCGTCGCGCCTCGTCGCCGAGGTTGCACCACCGACGAACATGGCCGGCTGCAGCGCACGCATGCTCAGCCTCGTGAGCGCCGCCCTCGACGAACGCGACC
The DNA here is from genome assembly GCA_046086305.1 of Ilumatobacteraceae bacterium. Classification (GTDB taxonomy): domain Bacteria; phylum Actinomycetota; class Acidimicrobiia; order Acidimicrobiales; family Ilumatobacteraceae; genus UBA668. The sequence continues at coordinate 9,196 of JBJSXI010000024.1, read as the reverse complement.
GCGCTCAGCCGAGCGCGTCGTAGTCGACGTCACCGGGCAGCGCAATACCGACGAGCCCGCCTGACGCATCGACACGGAACCGTGGCTCGATGCGCGGTGGCGTGCCGATGCGATGGGCCGCCTCCAACGCCGCCGTCACCGTGCCGTGATCGGCGAGGAAGTGCAGATTGGCGATCGTCGGTGGCATGAGCTGCAGTTCGCCGCGTTCGCCACGAGCGAGTGCATCGTCGGGACGGATCCACAGACTGGCGACAGTCTCGGTGTCGTCGTGGACCGAGTGCTGACCCTCGGGCATGACGGCGAGATAGAAGCGGGTGTCGAAGCGTCGCGCCCGCTCGCCACGCGGCGTGACCCAGTGGCTCACCCATGTCAGCGCGTCGGTGCGAAGTCGCAACCCGTGGGTGTCGACGAGCTGACGAAGATCGACGTCGCCGGCGTGCACGGTGCGCCGCGCGTCGAGCACGGGGTGATCGGCAGGCAGAACCGCGTCGTCGGCCCCCGTGGCGAGCAGCACCCCCGCCTCCTCGAAGCACTCGCGGATCGCAGCGACGAGGAACGCGTCGTCACCCTCGCCGTCGGCGGGATCGACCCGTCCGCCGGGGAACACGTACATCCCGCTGGCGAAGACGGCCTGAGTGGTGCGCCGGAGCATGAACACCTCGAGGCCGGGCTCGCCGTCGCGCACGAGCATGACCGTTGCGGCCGGCTGGACGGGCACCTCGTGGGACACGGGGCGAAGGTAGCCGAGGGTCCATGCCGTAGCCTCGTCGGCGTGCTGGTGTGGATGGACCTCGAGATGACCGGCCTCGACCCCGGCCGCCACACCATCGTCGAGATCGCCACGCTCATCACCGACGACCAGCTCGAGATCGTCGCCGAAGGACCCGACCTCGTGGTGCACCAGCCCGACGACGTGCTGGCGCTGATGGAGCCGGTCGTCGTCGAGATGCACACCCGCAGCGGGTTGCTGCCGGCGATCCGCGAGAGCACCCTCGACCTCGCCGAGGCGGGCCGCCAGACCCTCGAGTTCATCCGCCTCCACGCGCCCGTCGAGCGCACCGTGCCGCTGTGTGGCAACTCGATCGGCACCGACCGGCGGTTCCTCGCTGCGTATCTGCCCGACATCGAGCACTACCTGCACTACCGCAGTGTCGACGTGAGCAGTGTGAAAGAACTCGTCCGGCGGTGGTACCCCGAGGTCCTCGCCGGCCGACCCACCAAGCCGGGCACCCACCGCGCCCTCGACGACGTCCGCGAGAGTGTCGCCGAGCTGCGCTACTACCGGGAGCGGGTGTTCATCCCCTCGGTAGGGTGACCTCCGTGAGGGGTGTCCCGATCGTCGTGACAGCGCTGATGCTGATCGGCTGCGGCGGTGCCGACGACGGGCAGGGCATGCCGGTGAACGCGGCGCTCGAGGGACGCCCGATGCCCAGCGCTGCCGTGGCCCAGCTCGACGGCACCGAGATCGACACGGCCGACCTCGTCGGTGCACCACTCGTACTGAACGTGTGGGGATCCACGTGCGGACCGTGCAAGAAGGAACTCCCCGACTTCGCCGCCGCCCATGCGCAGTACGGCGACCGGATTCGTTTCGTCGGGCTCAGCTACCTGCCGCCGAGCGAGCGTGAAGAGGCCTTCGCACGCGACCGCGGCATCGACTACGAGTTGCTCTACGACGCGACCGGCTCGTTCATCACCGAGGCGGGCATCGTCGCCTTCCCGGTGACGTTGTTCATCGATGCCGACGGGACGGTGCTCGAACAGACGGGGCTGCTCGATGCCGAACGTCTCGGCACCCTGATCGAGGAGGTGCTGCTGTGATGTTCGCCCTCGATGCTCGCCTGGCGACCTCGTTCACCACCGGCCTGCTCGCGGCGATCAACCCGTGCGGATTCGTGCTGTTGCCCACCTACCTCTTGTACTTCCTCGGGATGGAGAACCTGCGCCCGGGGGCCGAGCGCACCTCACTGCGACGTGCGATCGCGGTGAGCCTGTCGGTGTCGGCCGGGTTCATCTCGGTGTTCATCCTGATCGGGGCGATCACCAAGTGGAGCACCAACTGGTTCACCGAACGTGCGCCGTACGTATCGCTCGTCATCGGCGTGCTGCTCGTCGTGCTCGGCGCGGCGATGATCTTCGGCTACCGACTGCCGTTCACGACACCGAAGCTCGATGTCGGAAAGCGCGACCGGTCGGTCGTCAGCATGTTCGTGTTCGGCACGGCGTACGCCGTCGCAAGCATCGGCTGCACGATCGGGCCGTTCATCGCTGTGGTGCTGGGTGGTGTGAGCGCCGACGGGTTGGCCACGGGTATCGCGGCGATCGGCATGTACGGGCTCGGGATGTCGCTCCTCGTCACAGGTCTCACCGTCACGCTCGCCCTGGCCAACACGGCGATGCTGCGCGTGCTGCGCAAGGGCATGCAGTGGTTCGAATACGTGGCAGGTGTGTTCGTGCTGCTCACCGGCGTGTACCTCACCTACTACTGGTACCGCGACATCCGCGAGCAGTACGACGACGAGGTCGTCGCCGGTGCAGTCGGGTGGCAGGAGGCGCTGAGTCGTTTCGTCCAGCGCAATCAGACGACGATCGTGATCGCTGCCGCCGCGATGATCACCGTGGCAGTCGGAGCATCGATCGCCCTGCGCCGACGCGCGCAGACGGTGTCGTGAGCACGACGCCGTTTGCCGATCTGCTCGCCCGGCCGGGTGTGCGTGAGGTCTGCCGTCTGGAGGGTCGGATCGGCTTCATGGCGTACCACGGCGGATCACTCGAGCACCTCACCGATGTGATCGCCGACGAGGCCGCAGCACTGTCGGGATCGAGCTTCTACGCGGTCGTCCAACCCGACGACTGGAAGCGCCACATCCCGTCGCACCGGGTGTCACCCGACGAGTCGTCGACCCTGCGGGCATTCCTCGACCATGTCGACACCGTGATCTCGGTGCACGGCTACGGACGTCACGGACTGTGGACCACACTGCTGGTCGGTGGCCGCAACCGCCCCCTGGCTGCGCACGTGGCGACCCACCTGCGGCCATCGCTGCCCGAGTACACGATCGAGACCGAGGTGCACCACATCCCCCGCGAACTGCGCGGGCTGCACCGGCGCAACCCGGTGAACCTGCCGCGGCGGGCAGGGGTGCAGATCGAGTTGCCGCCACGTGTGCGTGGCGGTGGGTCGCACTGGGAGGGCTGGAACGGTGAGGGGCACGTACCCCACACCCGGGCCCTCATCGACGGCCTCGCCGCCGCCGCCCGCGCCTGGCCCCCCGTTGGGCGCGATTCCCTGCCGTTCGCGCCGCCCACCTGACCCATGGGCGCGGAACCCTGCCAACTCCGCACCTTGCCGCGCCCATGGGCGCACCGGCGTGATTCGGCTCAGGGTGCGAGGCGCTCGACGCGCCAGTAGCCGTCGACGCGCACGTAGCGCAGTCGGTCGTGGAGCCGGCTCGGCCGACCCTGCCAGAACTCGAACGAGTGCGGTCGAAGTCGCCAGCCACCCCAGAACGCAGGCCGCGGCACCTCGCCGTCACCGAACGTGGCACCCATCTGTTCGACACGTGTCTCGAGCCATTGACGATCGGGGATCACCTGCGACTGCGGCGACGCCCACGCGCCGATCTGCGACCCGCGGGGCCGCGACGCGAAGTACGCATCGCACTCGTCGGATCCCACACGCTCGACCTCGCCCAGGATGCGCACCTGACGATGCAGCTGCAGCCAGGTGAACAGCAGCGCCGCACGCGGCTCGGCGGCAAGGTGCTCGCTCTTGGCCGATTCGTAGTTGGTGAAGAACACGAACCCGTCGTGGTTCGCACCACGCAACAGCAGATACCGACTCTGGGGCCAGCCGTCGCGATCAATCGTCGACAGGACGACCGCATTCGGCTCGACGCACCCCGCCTCTTCCGCATCGACGAACCAGCGGTGCCACTGCTCGACGGGGTCGTCGGCGAGATCATCGACATCGAGCCCGGCGGTCTCGTAGTCGAACCGATGTCGAGCAAGTCGCGCAGCCGGGTCGTCGCTCATCGACGGCCGATGACGGTGAGACCACGCATGTACGGGTGGAGCGCCTCGGGAATCGCGACCGAGCCGTCAGGGCGTCGACCGTTCTCGATGATCGCTGCCCACACCCGCGGCACGGCGAGCGCAGATCCGTTCAGTGTGTGGGCGACGGTGGTGCCCTTGGAGCCAACCGACCGGAACCGGATGTCGGCGCGGCGCGCCTGATAGTCGCTGAACCAGCTCACCGAACTCACCTCGAGCCACGCGTCGCACCCGGGGGCGTACACCTCGATGTCGAAGCTGCGATGGTGGCTCTGCCCGAGATCGCCGGTGCAGATCTCGATGATCCGGTACGGGAGCCCGAGACCAGCGATGAGGCGCTCGGCCCGATCGCGCAACTCGAACAACATGGCAGGTGCCTGATCGGGTGTCGCAAGAGCGAGGATCTCGACCTTGTCGAACTCGTGGGCGCGCAGCATGCCGCGGGTGTCGCGGCCCGCCGACCCTGCCTCGCGTCGGTAGCACGGCGAGTACGCGGTGAGCCGCACCGGGAGTTGCGCCTCGTCGAGCACCTCACCCGCATAGATCGAGGTGAGCGGCACCTCGGCGGTCGGGATGCACCACAGGTCGTCACGTTCGATTGCGTACGCGTCGTCGGCGAACTTCGGGAGCTGACCCGTCGCCGTGAGCGTCGCAGTGGTCACCAATGTCGGCGGACGCACCTCTTCGAATGCATCGCTGTTCGCGTCGAGCGCGTACTGGCAGAGTGCACGCGACAACATCGCTCCGGCGCCACGCTGCATCGTGAACATCGCGCCGCTGATCTTCGTCGCTCGCTCGTTGTCGAGGATGCCGAGCTCGGTCGCCGTCTCCCAGTGCGGGACGCGCTGGTGGTCGGCGAACGACTCGGGCAGGAACGGTCCCTTGACCACGGGGTTGTCGTGATCGCTCGCACCGTCGGGCGCGTCGTCGTGGGGGGTGTTGGGGAGGCGCAGAAGGATCTCGCGCAATTCGGCCTGAACCGACCCTGCGCGCTCGTCGAGTACCCGTTCGCGCTCGCCGAGCTCTCGGCTCTGCGCCTGAAGACCCTCGGCACCGGCGGCATCGCCGTCGCGCCGCATCTGGCCGACCTGTTTGGAGATCTCGTTCACCTCGGCGCGCAGTGTGTCGCGCTGCGACTGGATGTCGCGCGCCTGACTGTCGAGCGAGACCGCCCGCGACAACTGGTCGAGCAGGTCGGGTGAACCACGTCGGGCCAACGCCGTAGTGACCCGATCGAGGTCGGTGCGCAGGAGTCGGACATCGATCACGCCCCGCAGGCTACTTGTGGACGCCCATCCGGTCCCTCTGCGAGCAGCACGAGCCGAGAGACACAGCGTTGACGGGGGCGGTAGGTTCGCAGGATGCCCACGGTCGAGGTCGACGGACTCAGCGTCAGGTACGGCGCCCTCACCGCCGTCGACGGTGTGTCGTTCACGGCCGACGCCGGACAGATCACCGCCGTGCTGGGGCCGAACGGCGCCGGCAAGACCACGACGATCGAGGTGTGCGAGGGCTACCGCCGGCCGACCGCAGGCACGGTGCGTGTGCTCGGACTCGACCCGACCGTCGACCAGCGTCGACTCGGCGAGCGCATGGGTGTGATGCTCCAGGAAGGCGGGATCAGCCCGAGCGCGAGGGTCATCGACACCGTGCGCCACCACTGTGCGCTGTACCGGCGGGGCGCCGTCGCTGCCGACCTGGTGGAACAGGTTGGCCTCGGCGATCGAGCGAGATCGACCTGGCGTCGACTCTCGGGGGGCGAACGCCAGCGACTCTCCCTCGCCCTTGCGCTCGCCGCCCGCCCCGAGGTCGCCTTCCTCGACGAGCCGACCTCCGGTGTCGATGTGCACGGGCGCGACACGATCAGATCGGTGATCCGCACACTTGCCGATGAAGGGTGCACGGTCGTACTGACCACCCACGATCTCCACGAGATCGAGCACCTCGCCGATCAGGTGCTCGTCTTCGACCGCGGTCAACTGATCGCCGCCGGAACCGTCGACGAGCTGCGCCGTGGACACGACGAGATCCGCTTCCGCAGTTCGACCGACCTCGACGTGCGTGCCCTCGCCGTCGAGACCGGCATCGTGGCCGCCCGGGTCGGCATCGACGAGTACGTCATCGATGCGCCGCCGCTCCCCCGGCTGATGGCACAGCTCACGGCATGGCTCGCCGATCACGGACACGATCTCGTCGATCTGCGCGCCGGTGGCCAACGGCTCGAAGACGTCCTCCGCCGGCTCACCTCGCACGAGGGCACCGACAACCCATGAGACGACTCGCAACACAGATATCCCACGAGGTGCGTCAGGTGCTCCGCAACGGTGAGCAGCTCCTCCTCGTCCTCGGGATTCCGATCCTGCTCCTCGTCTTCTTCACCACGGTCGACGTGCTGCCCACGACCACCGACGATCCGATCGACTTCCTCGCACCCGGCATCGTTGCGCTCGCCGTGATGAGCACCGCGATGGTGAGCCTCGGCATCGCGACCGGCTTCGAGCGCGCCTACCACGTCCTCAAGCGACTCGCCGCCACACCGCTCGGCCGACCGCGTCTCGTCGCCGCCAAGGCCGTCGCCGTAGGCGTCGTCGAGCTGGTCCAGTTCGTCGTGATCATCGCCGTTGCGGTGGCACTCGGCTGGTCGCCCGGCAGCGTCGACTGGCCCGCCGCGATCGGCGCCGTGCTCCTCGGCACCCTCGCCTTCGCCGGTCTCGGCCTCACCCTCGCCGGTCGACTGCGTGCCGAGGTGAACCTCGCCGCACAGAACGGGCTGTACCTGGTGCTCCTGCTGCTCGGCGGCATGCTCGTGCCGATCGACGAACTCCCGGCGTCGCTCGCCGACGTGGCGCGTGTGCTGCCCTCAGGTGCGCTCGCCGATGTACTCCACGGAGCACTCGGCCCGGCCGCCGCCCCAGACCTCAGTTGGGTCGTCCTGGCGGCGTGGGCGCTCGTCGCCCCGGCGGTCGCGGCAGCGACGTTCCGCTGGGACTGAGGCCCGTCAGCGAGTCGACTCGGTCGGCGCGGGCGTGCGAGCGAACGCTCCGGTGACCTCGTCGTAGGTGAGGGGGAAGTCGTCGTTGCCGGTGATCTCGGCCGTCGGGATCCGCCCGGCGCGCCGGTACGAACGCTCACCCGGATCAACACTGAACCGCTTGAAGAACATGTAGATGACGATCCCCCACAGGAAGAATCCGCCACCCACCTTCATGATCACCCCTGCCACCTGCTGATCCGTGGTGGCACTGATCCCCCACACCCGCACCGGCTGTTGCCCGTAGTGGTCGTAGACGACACCCTCGGCGAACGACAACCACGCGGCCGGCACGGTGGGGACCACGCTCTGGAGGAACAGGTAGATCATCTTGCCGCCGGGCCCCATCTGCAGTTCGGGCAGCGGGCCCACCACCGGCATCCACATGAGGCACGCCGACACGACGACGAACATGTGCAGACCGAAATGCAGCGGCGCATTCGTCGTCGAGGCGTTCACCATGCCGGGAATGTGCAGGATCATCACCATCGCGTTGAACACGAAGGCAGCGATGACCGGACGGCTCAGGAATCTCACCGTCCTGTAGGTGGCTCGCTCACCGATCAGCACTCGCAGCAGCCACTCCGGCGTCGCCATCCACACCAGCGGGGGCAGGAAGTAGCTCAGCATCATGTGCTGCACCATGTGCGCGCTGTACAGGTAGTCCTCGCCGATCTGGTGCATCGGCCAGGTGCTCGCCGCGAACAGCACCACCATCGCAGCAACGAACGACACCCACTGAGATCGGGTGACGACCGGTTGCCCGGGTGCCACCGCCTGGGGCCCGATCGAACGCACCATGTAGAAGTACGCGCCTACGAGAAACGCGACGAGGACGTAGACCTCGAGGTTGGGCTGGAAGCGCCACGGGTCCGGGAAGGACAGGGCGGCGATCATCGTCAACTCAGCCGAAGAACTGGAAGGTGAGCAGCGCCACCGTGTACACACCAACGGCGAGGACGAGCCCGATGTAGAACATCAGACTGAACCAGGCGCTGTCGAACTTCAGGTGCATGAACCACAGCAGGATCATGAAGAACTTCACCGTCATCAGCACGAGCAGCGTGACCATCGCCACGGTATGCAGGCTCTCGGGCCACCAGTAGGTGCTGGTCTCGAGCGCGGTGACGATCGCGAGGATGATCGCGACCTTGATGAAGGTCATGTCCGTCGGGTGGTCGTGACCTGCCTCGTGACCCGGGGTGTGGTCGGTGTGTTCGGAGACGGTGCTCATATCGACCTCACGCAGGGATCAGGTAGACGAGGGTGAAGATGATGACCCACACCACGTCGACGAAGTGCCAGTACAGACCGACGAGTTCGACGACCTCGGCCTTGTCGCCGGGGATCCTCGCCCGCGACATGATTCCGACGAGCGCCATCAGCATCACGATGCCGACCGACACGTGCACACCGTGGAAACCGGTGAGCGTGTAGAAGCTCGAACCGAAGAGGCTCGTCGTGAAGCCCAGACCCTCGTTGTAGAAGGCGGTGAACTCGTAGACCTGACCACCGACGAACAGTGCGCCGAGCAGGGCCGTCGTCGACAGCCACACCTTGGTGTTGCGGTCATCGTGCGCCTTGGCGGCGTTGACGGCGAGCACCATCGTGAGCGAACTCATCAGCAGGATGAAACTGCTCACCGAGGTGAGAGGGATGTCGAAGATCTGGTTCGGTCCCGGGCCGCTGCCCTGCCGACCGCGGTACAGCATGTAGGTGCTGATCAGACCGCCGAACAGCAGACACTCGCTGCCGAGAAACAGCCACATGGCCAGCTTGTTATTGCTGAGCCCCGTGGTCGTGACGTGCGCTCCGTGATCGCCGTGCCCGGCGTGCGCGTCGTGGTGGACTGCCGTGTCAGCCAAGGGTCGCCAACTCCTTCGAGGTCCCACCTGCGGGGGGGTCGTAATCGCTCTCGTCGGCCACCGACGGTTCGAGCGCCCAGCCGAACATCGCCAGCAGGATGATCGCCGTGCCGACGACCGACAGGATGAGGTTGAAAATGACGCCGTAGGCGATGATCGGCAGGCCGAGCGCCAGCACGATCGGCCAGTACGACGGCGACGGCAGGTGGATGTGTGCGTCGGCGTTGGCCTCTTCCTCGGCCTGGAG
>JBJSXI010000023.1:0-7802 GCA_046086305.1 Ilumatobacteraceae bacterium | reverse complement strand
GCGGGCATCGTCGCCGCCGAGATGGGTGTGCACCTGCACATCACCTCTGGTCCCGCGCTCGAACGGGCTGGCGACCTCGCGGCGATCCTCACCACGCTCGAAGAGGGCGACGTCCTGTTCATCGACGAGATCCACCGGCTGTCGCGCGCGGTGGAGGAGATCCTCTATCCGGCGATGGAGGACTTCCAGATCGACATCGTGGTGGGCAAGGGGCCGGCGGCGTCGAGTATCAGACTCACCCTGCCGCGCTTCACCCTCGTCGGCGCCACCACGCGTACCGGCATGATCACGGGGCCACTGCGCGACCGGTTCGGCCTGGTGGCCCGCCTCGACTACTACGACACCGACGAGCTCGAGGCCATCGTGCGTCGCGCGGCGGGCATCCTGCGCGTCGAGGTGGCACCCGAAGGCGCGTGGGAGATCGCCCGGCGTTCGCGGGGCACACCGCGCATCGCCAACCGGCTCCTGCGGCGGGTGCGCGACTACGCCGAGGTGCGCGGTGACGGCATCGTCACCGTGCAGGCTGCGCGCGACGGGCTCGCCGTGTTCGGTGTCGACGAACGCGGGCTCGACAAGGTCGACCGGGCGATCCTGCACGCCGTGTGTCAGCAGTTCGGTGGGGGGCCGGTCGGGTTGAGCACCGTGGCGATCAGCGTCGGCGAGCAACCCGAGACCGTGGAGGACGTCTACGAGCCGTTCCTCATCCAGCAGGGTCTGCTGGCGCGTACTCCGCGAGGCCGGGTGGCGATGCCGGCGGCCTATCAGCACCTCGGGATGGCGGCCCCGTCGGTCGACCAGCCTCCTGCGCTGTTCGACTGATCCGACTTCCCCGTAGCCTGCGACTCGATGGACCACCACGACGACGACCTGCGTGACGAGCTGCCCTCCGATCTCAACGCGGTCGATCATGTGGGGCCGCGCGAGTTTCCCGACAACAGTCGTCGTCGGTGGCCCGCACTGATCTACCTCGTCGTCGGCCTGGCCTGCGCGATCGTGTGGGTCACTGCATCGGAGTCGTCGAGTCGGGTCAACGAGGGCATCCTGTGGGCGGCGATGCTCCTCGGTGTGGTCGGACTGTTCTCGTTCACCTCGGGCTGGCGGATGCGTATCGACGAGCGCGCCGCGCTCGTGGCCGCACACGGCGCGGTCGGCTTTCCTGTTGGTCATGCATCGGCTCAGCAGGTGTGGCGCGGACTGCGCAGCCGACCCACGTGGCGCGTGCTCGTGTACTCCACCGAGGATCCGCCGCGTCGTCGTGGACTCGTGCTCGTCGATGCGGTCGACGGACGGGTGGTCGAGCACCTGGTGCAGGACAACCCGCTCGAAGACTGGGATGTCTGAGATGTGCACCGTCCCGGACTGGTCGGTCGGGTAGCGTTCGGACGATGTTCGACGGCAAGTTCCGAGCGCCCGTCGATCGGGCGGTCAAACCGCTCGGCGACGGTTTGCGGCGCACGGGTCTCACACCCGACCACCTCACCTGGCTGGGTCTGCTCGTCGCGGTCGCCGCAGCGGTGGCGATCGCCGTGGGCGAGCTGCACCTCGGCCTTGCGCTGGTGATCCTCGCCGCACTGCCCGACCTGCTCGACGGTGCACTGGCGAAGGCGAGCAACACCTCGAGCCAGCGCGGTGCGTTCTTCGACTCGACGATCGATCGCGCCACCGACGCGCTGCTCTTCGGTGGTGTGGCATGGCACTTCGCATCCACCGAGTCTGCGCATCTCGCGTTGCTCCCGTTCGCAGTGATGGCCCTCAGCTCGATCATCAGCTACATGCGTGCCAAGGCGGAGAGCCTCGGGCTCGATGCCAAGGGCGGGCTGATGGAGCGCGCCGAGCGGATCATCGCCCTGTGCCTCGGCCTGCTCGTCCCGCCGCTGCTCATCCCGATCCTGTGGTTGATGCTCGGCCTCACCGCGGCCACCGCCGTGCAGCGCTTCGTGAAGGTCTGGCGGCAGGCGGCAGTAGCGCCGGTCACCGCCGAGCGGATCGAGATCCGCCGCAGTCGCCGACAGAGCCGCCGGGTGGTGCGCACCGAACGTCGCCGCACGCGCGTCACTCGGGTCACGCGCCGCGGTCCTCGAGCCCAGTGACCGACGCCGATCGGCGGCGTCTCGGTGGCACGGCCACGGTCGGTGCGTACCGGCTCGGCTCACTCGCCGCACGTCTGCTGCCCGCACCGGTCGCCCAGTTGACGTCGCTGCCGGTCGGCCTCGGCGCGAGCATCGTCAGTCGGCCGCGTCGACAGATGGTCGAGCGTCACCTGCGTCGAGTGGATCCGTCGCTGCGCGGCAACGCGCTGCGCCGTGCCGTGCAGGAGTCGTTCGACAGTTATGCGCGCTACTACATCGAGAGCTTCCGGCTCCCGTCGCTCAGCTCGCGGGCTGTCGACCGCGCCTTCACCGTCGACGGCTTCGAGCACATCACCGCCGCGGTCGAGGCGGGTCGGGGATGCATCTTCGCCCTCCCGCACCTCGGCGGCTGGGAGTGGGCGGGACGATGGATGACCGATCGTGGCCATCGCCTCACCGTCGTGGTGGAGGCGCTCGATCCGCCCGAACTGTTCGAGTGGTTCGCCCGCCTGCGCGCCGATCTGGGGATGACCGTCGTGCCGACCGGCCCCGAGGCAGTGACGGCCGTGGTCGGTGCGCTGCGACGCAACGAGATCGTGTGTCTGTTGTGCGATCGCGATCTCGACCGCGATGGTGTGCCGGTCGAGTTCTTCGGCGAGACCACCACGCTGCCGGCCGGACCGGCGATGCTCGCCCTGCGCACCGGCGCCACGCTGCTGCCGGTGGGCACCTACTTCACCGATCGCGTCGACGGCCATCACGCCGTGGTGCGCCCGCCGATCCCGACCGTGCGCGAGGGGGGTCTGCGTGACGATGTGGCCCGTGTGACGGCACAGGTCGCCCGTGAACTCGAGGTGCTCATCCGCCGGGCCCCCACGCAGTGGCACCTGTTCCAGCCCAACTGGCCGAGCGACCCGGGGTACTGACACACGACGGCGATACCCTCCCGCCGTGCCCATCGAGCAGCGTGACGGGTTCCTCCTGTGGGAGGGCGGCCCCGTGCCACGTGGCGCGGATGGGATCACCGTCGGACGCCTCGTCGTCGTGCGGCGCGGCTGTGCCACCCCGTACCTGCTGCGTCACGAACTCGTGCACGTGCGTCAGTGGCGTCGCCACGGTGCGGTGGGGTTCCTCCTGCGCTACCTCGGCGCCTATCTCCGTGGCCGTCTGACGCGCAAGGGGCACCGCGGTGCCTACCTGCGGATCCCGCTCGAGGTCGAGGCCGACTGGGTCGCCCGCCGCCAGCTGGCCACCGCCGTGCGCGACGACGAACCGGTCGGGGTCGGGCGCTGACGACGCGCCGGTAGGGTGCCGACGGGCTTCCCCCGATGTCCTCGACATCCGGGAGGTCCGTGTGCCCGAACTGCCCTCACGTCCCGTTCCTGCCGTGCCGTGGCGGGGGCGAGTGACCACGTGGATCGAGTGGGTCGGTCGTGGTCGTCTCGTTGCCGGTGCCCTCGTCGTACTGGCGGTGATCGCCGGCGCCTACTGGCTCGTCGCACCACCCGATCCACCGGTCGAGTCGACGCTGCCGTATGCGAGCACTCCGAGCGATGCGGTACCACTCACTTCGGTCGGTGTGTCATCCACCGAGGTGGTGGTGCACGTCGCCGGTGCCGTCCGTGTGCCGGGTGTGTACACGCTCGCTCGCGGCAGTCGGGTGGTCGATGCGGTCGATGCCGCAGGTGGTTTTGCGCTGGATGCGCGCGCCGATGCGGTGAACCTGGCCACGATCGTCTCCGACGGGGAACGGATCTATGTCCCGCGATGGGGTGAGGACGTACCGGTCGATCCCGTCGCACCGTCGGGTTCGAACACCGCCGACGTACCGCAACTCGTCGACCTGAACCGGGCGACCGCCACCGAACTCGAGCAACTCCCCGGCATCGGCCCGACCACGGCTGCGGCGATCGTCGCCCACCGCGACGAGGTCGGCCCGTTCACGACGATCGACGACCTCGCCGATGTGGCAGGCATCGGACCCGCCAAGTTGGCGGCACTGCGCGATCTGGTGACGGTGTGAGCGTCGGTCCGTCGCCGTCGATCCACCTCGGCGATGGTGCACTGAGCGCGATCACCGTCGCCTTCGTCGTCGGTGTGTGGAGCTGCGGTACGTGGCCGTCGGCAGTGGTCGTCGCGGTCGCGTCCTCGATCGCCGTGACGTCGTGGCTGCTGCGACGTGGGCGCGCGGGTGGCCTGGTGCTCGTCGCAGGTGCGATCCTCGTCGTCGGGGGAGTGCTCGGCGAGCGGGCCTGGTCGCGCACCGAGCCCGAGCGCCTCGGTGCGTTCCGTGGCTGGGCGGTGGTGGTCGACGATCCGTCACCCATCGGTCGGGGTCAGCGCGTCACGGTCGAGATCGAGGACGAGCGATTCGCGCTGCGCGGCTACGGGCGCGTGGCGGGCAAGGTTGCGCGTCTCGCGGCCGGTGAGCGCGTGTGGATCGAGGGTCGACGCACTGCGCTCGTGGGGTCGGCGGCCCGTCGGGCAGCCGTACGTCACATCGTGGGCGACGTCGACGTCGACCTCGTCGGTGATGTGCTCGACGGTGCCCCTGCGGCGCGAGCGGCCAACCGGGTGCGCCGACTGCTGCGCGCTGCAGCCGAGGCGACGATGTCCGACGACATCGCAGCACTGTTCACCGGCCTCGTCGTCGGTGATGACGCTCGACAGTCGCCACAGGTCGTCGACGACTTCCGTGCGTCGGGTCTGTCGCACCTCACCGCGGTCTCCGGACAGAACCTCACCTATCTTCTCGCCGCGCTCGCGCCCCTGCTCGGTCGGCTGCGTCCCGTGGTCCGCTGGACGGTGACGATCGGAGCGATCCTGTGGTTCATGTCGCTCACCCGATTCGAGCCGTCGATCCTGCGCGCAGGTGTGATGGCGATCCTCGCGTCGACGGCCTTCGTGCGCGGTCGCGACCTCGGGGCGGTGCGAGCCCTCGCCGGTGCGGTGATGTTCCTCGTGGCCATCGACCCGCTCCTCGTGTGGTCGGTCGGCTTCTGGTTGTCGGTGTCGGCCACCGCAGGGGTGGTCGTTGCTGGTCCTCGCCTCGCGTTGATCGTGCCCGGGCCGCAGTGGCTGAGGATTCCCCTCGGGGTCACCCTCGGCGCACAGGTGGGTGTGGCGATCCCGAGCCTCGTCGTCTTCGGGCGGCTGCCGCTGGTGGCGCTCGTCGCCAACCCGGCCGCCGTGCCGGTCGCCGGGGCCGTGATGGTCGCCGGCGTGCCGTGCGCAGTTCTCGCGGTCATCGTGTCGGAGGTGCTACCCGACCCTGTCGCCGGCGTCGGCGCGAGCCTCGTCATGGTGCCCGTCGAGGTGGCGACCCGGTGGGTGGCCGAGGTGGCACGGGTGGCGGCGACGGTCGAACCCGCCGAGCCGTGGCCGTTGCTCGGCTGGCTCGTCGTCGTGCTGGCGATCGGCACGCGTGTGGCGCGCACCCGTGTGCAAGGCTCACCCGCATGAGTGTGCACCTGATCACCGGCGACGACGAGTCGCTCGTCCTCGCTGCGGTCGGCGAGCTCGTGCGCACCCTCGTCGGCGATGGCGATCGGTCGCTGATGGTCGACGATTTCGATGGCGACGAGTACACGGCCGGGATGGTCGCCGATGCGGCGCAGACGCCAGCCATGCTCACCGACCGCCGTGTCGTGGTGGCCCGTGGTGTGGGGCGGTTCTCCGCCGACGATGTCGCGCCGCTGGTCGCGTATCTCGCCGATCCGCTCGACACGACCGATCTCGTGCTGGTCGGTGGTGGTGGACGGATGCCGAAGGCGCTCACCGATGCAGTGCGCGCCGCAGGCGCCACCGTGCATGCCACGTCGCCGGGTCGAGGTCGCGAGTTGACGGCGTGGTTCGACGAGCAGGTACGCGCGTCAGGCGTGCGCCTCGATCGCTCCGCCGTGCAGACCGTGGCGAGTTGGCTCGGCGAGGACGTCGGTCGGCTACCGGGCATCCTCGAGACGCTCCGCTCTGCGTATGGCGACACCAAGGTGTTGCAGAGTGCCGATGTCGTGCCGTTCCTCGGCGACGCAGGCGGGGTGCCGCCGTGGGAGCTCACCGATGCCATCGATCGTGGCGACGCCACCGCTGCGCTGCGGCTGCTCCATCGCATGCTCGGGGGAGGTGAGCGGCACCCGCTGCAGGTGATGGCCGTGCTCCACGGCCACTATGGGCGGCTGCTCGCGCTCGATGGTGCCGGCGCAACCGACGAGGCATCGGCTGCGTCGGTGATGGGGATCAAGCCGGGGTTCCCGGCACGCAAGGCGCTCGAGCAGTATCGAGGTCTCGGTGGCGGGGCGGTGGCCAAGGCGATCGGTCTGCTCGCCGAGGCAGATCTCGACCTGCGGGGCGCCAAGGACTGGCCCGAAGAACTGGTGATGGAGGTGCTCGTGGCGCGGCTCGCGCGCCTCGGGGGCGGTGTCGTCAGCCGGCGTTGAGGCGGCGCATCAGACGGCTCTTGCGCCGGGCTGCCTGGTTGGGGTGGATGATCCCCTTGGCGGCGGCCATGTCGAGGCGCTTGACGGCGAGGCGCAGCGCCTCGGCGGAGTCGTCGGTACCCGACGCCTTCACGGCGACCTTGACGCGTGTCTTCAGCTCGCTGCGGACCGCCTTGTTGCGCTCGGCGCGCTTGGCGTTGGTGAGGTTGCGCTTCTTCTGGCTCTTGATATTCGCCACGACCATGCCTCTCGGGTACAAACCGGCTGCCCGAGGCTACCAGCGCCCGCTCCGGGACCCCAACCACCGCCGCCGGTAGGGTGGGGCGACCGGCCATGGACCTCGCACGCATCCGCAACTTCTCGATCATCGCCCACATCGACCACGGCAAGAGCACGCTGAGCGACCGGATCCTCGAGCTCACCAAGGCCGTCGATGCCCGGGACATGCGGGCCCAGTACCTCGACTCGATGGATCTCGAGCGCGAGCGAGGAATCACCATCAAGGCCCAGAACGTGCGGGTGGAGTGGAAGGGTCATGTGCTGCACCTCATCGACACCCCCGGTCACGTCGACTTCGGGTACGAGGTCAGCCGCAGCCTGGCCGCCTGTGAGGGTGTGGTGCTCGTCGTCGACGCCGCCCAGGGCATCGAGGCGCAGACCCTGGCCAACTGCTATCTGGCGCTCGAGCACGATCTCGAGATCGTCGCGGCGCTGAACAAGATCGACCTCCCGGCGGCCGATCCCGACCGCTACGCGATGGAGATCGAGACGGTGCTCGGCATCCCGGCCGAGGACATCCTGCGCATCTCTGCGAAGACCGGTCAGGGAGTCGACGGCCTGCTCGATGCGGTCGTGGCGCAGATCCCTCCGCCGAAGGGTGATGCCGAGGCCCCACTGCAGGCGTTGATCTTCGACTCGCAGTACGACCAGTACCGAGGGGTGGTGAGCAGTGTGAGGGTGATGAACGGCCGATTGACGAGCGGGTCGCGTCTGGCGTTCATGCAGGCCGGAACCCAGCACGAGGCCGTCGAGATCGGTGTGCGCCGACCCACGCCGACGCCGGTGCCCGAACTCGGACCGGGCGAGGTCGGCTACCTCATCGCCGGTATCAAGGATGTGGGCCAGGCGCGCAGCGGCGAGACGGTCACCACCGCGGTGCACGGTGCGTGCGAGGCGCTCACCGGCTATCGCGATCCGAAGCCGATGGTGTTCTGCGGTCTGTTCCCGATCGATGGCGACGACTTCGAACTGCTCCGCGAGAGTCTCGAGAAGTTGAAGCTCAACGACGCGAGTGTCA